>DATEUS010000182.1:0-4887 GCA_035282985.1 Candidatus Acidiferrales bacterium | reverse complement strand
GACCAGCCCGACCAGAAAGAAAACAATCAAGGAGACAATGGAGAGCCGCGCGGTGCCGGTCCACTGGCGGATAAAGGCGAAGAGCCACGGCCCCCAGATGGAGGAGAACTTGCTGAAGACGGTGTAGAAGCCGTAGAACTCGGCGCTGGCGTGCTCGGGAATCATGGAGCCGTAGAAGGAGCGGCTGAGCGCCTGCGAGCCGCCCATCACTATTCCTACGACCGCCCCCAGCAGGAAGTATTCGGTGGCGGTTTCGATGAAGTAGGCGTAGACGACCACGCACGACCACAGGCCCAGCGTCACCATCACCGCCCGCTTGGTGCCGATCCACATCGCTACTCGACCGAAGAGCAGCGCCCCCAGGGTGGCGATGCCCTGGATGATGAGCAGCGTCAGCATCAGCACCGTGGGGGTGAACTTCAGCTCTTCGGTGCCGTAGATGGTGGCCATGTTGATGACGGTTTGGATGCCGTCGTTGTAAAGCAGGAAGGCCACCAGGAAGAGCACCAGGTGGCGAAAGCGGCCCACCCGCTTGGTTGTGCGCAGGGTGCGGGAGAGGCCGATGGCGATGAAGGCCGCCGGCCGCGGCCAGTTCGCGTATTGCGGCGGAATCGTCTCGCGCGAGGGGGCTTCGCGCAGGGCGCGGGCGGTGAAGAGCGTGAACACGCCCCACCAGAGCGCGGCCATGGCGATGCCCAGCCGTGCCGCCATCTCCTGCGAGAGGCCGAACTGCTCGTGCCCGGCCACTAGCCCCAGCGCCAGCGCGAACTGCAGCCCGCCGCCGACGTAGCCGTAAGCGTAGCCCTTGCCGGAGACCCAGTCCATGGTGTCGTCGCTGGCGATCTGAGGCAGGAAGGCGTCGTAGAAGATGTTGCCGCCGATGAAGCCGATCTGGGCGATGAGAAAGAAGATCAGCGTTTGATAGACGTCGCCGGACTGGCAGAAGTAGAGCAGCAGGGTGAAGAGGACGCCGGTGTAGGCGAAAGTGAGCAGGAAGCGCTTCTTGGCGGCGGAGAAGTCGGCCATCGAGCCCAGCACGGGCGCGAAGAGGAAAGTGAGCGCCGCCGCCAGCCCGATCACAAAGCCCCATAGTGTGGTGGCGCTGTAGGTGGTGCCGCCGATGACGACGCCACCCTCGCCCACCACGGCGCGGGCAAAATAGAAAGGCAGGATGCCGACCGCAACGGTGGTGACGTAGGCGGAGTTGGCCCAGTCGTACATGCACCAGCCGAAGATGGTCTTCGGGTCGTTCTTGGGGGGCGCGGTTGTGGGCGCGTGTGCGATCGGCTGTCTCCTTGGCTAGGCGGCCCGCGGGCCGGCGGCTTCGAAATCGGTCAGCAAGTGCCGCACCTCACGCTGTAGACGACGTCGCACGACCTGAAGCCGAACGGCGTGTCGCGGGCGGAGCAAGAATACCAGCGTGTCGCGCAGGTTGGCGAACTGTTCGCGCAGAATGTCCCGGCGGCGGACGAAGAGCCGCCAGGAGGGAATCAGGCTGAGCGCATACACAGTGGCCAGGCCCGCCGCCCCGCGAAAGCCTATGCTGGCCTCGGCCCATAGGTACACGAAATAGGTTTGCAGGGGGAAGGCCACCGCCGCGCCGAGCCAGGCGGCGAGCGAAGCGAAGAAGGCTTCCTTGGTCACGTCCATCTGACCGCCGGGAAGTTGGCGGCGGGCTAAGGGTCGAGCAAAGGCGGCAGACCAGCGGGGGATGAAGCTGTTGGCCCAGCCGTAGAGATTCAGCACCATCAAGAGGCTGCTCCGCAGCACGCCGCCGAGATTCTTCCACAGGACAGGCAGGGGATGGCGCTGGCGAATCACGTCGTCGCTCAAGTCGGCGCGAGCCAGCTGCCGCTCGTAGCGCTGCAGGGCTTCGGCCAGGTGGGTCAACCGCTCGGGCCGGGTCTGATTGAAGTAACCGACGGCGCGAGCCACGCGCTGATGACGGACGACCTGAGCAGTGAGCGGACTCGCCGGGTTGGCAACCAGCTCCGCCAGTTTGTCGATCAAGCCGGCCAACCCTTCTGTTTCGATGTTGACGATGAGCGCTTCCAGGTCGCGCTGCAGGCGTTGGGTCCCGCTCTGGAGGACCAGGGCCTCGTGGGCGGCTGGATCGGGGTCGAGGTCGGCCAGGGAGAAGGGCTGGCCGACACGGATGAGGACGTCGCTGCGGAAATGCTGCTTGGCAGAGTAGGTGAACCCCACCGGAATCCACCGCAAGCCGAGCCGAAAGTCGGCCGCTTTCTCGGCGGCGTAGCCGAACCGCAGGGCGCCCTTGCGGATGATGTGCAGATGGCGGGCGTCGGTGGAGATGCCTTCGCCGAAAATCGCCAGCAGCTCACCGGCCAGGAGCCGCGGAATGCAGGTGTGGATGGCCGCCTGATTGCGTTGACGGGCCAGCTCCCGCCGGTTCTCGTATTCCATCGCCCGCGCCACGCCCACCAGCCCGAACTGCCGCACCACCCAGCCCACTACTGGGGCGCGGGTGATGCTCTCCTTGGCGATGAAGTTGATCTTGCGCGGGGTGAGTTGGCTGGCCAGCAGGAAGGCGTCAGCCACCGAGTTGGGATGGTTGGCGACCAGAATGGCGGGGCCGACTGCGGGGATGTGTTCGCGGCCTGTCACCTCGATGCGACGGTAGTAGAGGCGGGAGGTCTGGTTCAGGAGGGCGCGGCCGCACCAATAGAACCACTCGCTCATGAACTAACCGCTGTGCGAGGCCAGAGCGCGTTTGTCCACCTTGCCGCTGGTGCTGCGGGGCAGTTGGTCGACCACCACAAAGCTGCGGGGGACTTTGGCGGCCTCCAGCCGCTCACGGCTGGCGACGCGCAGGCCCGCCTCGCTGAGCGCGACGTTGGCTTTCGGTTGGACGAACGCGCGCAGCACGGTGCCGTGCTTTTCGTCCGGGACGCCAATGATGGCCGCCTCTTCCACCCCTTCGATCTCTTCCAGAACGCGCTCGACCTCCGCCGGATAGATTTTCTCCCCCGCCACCTTGATGAGGTCGTCGGCGCGCCCGGCCAGATGCAGGTAGCCGTCGGCGTCGAAGAAGCCGAGGTCGCCGGTGCGCAGGGCGCCGCCGACCAGTTTTTCCGCCGTGGCCTGAGGGTTGTTGTAGTAGCCCAGCATGACGTTGGGGCCTTCCACCCAGATCTCGCCCATCTCACCGGAATGCACTTCTTTCCCTTCGTCGCGCAGGGTCACGCGCAGGTTGGGCAGCGGGCGGCCGACGGTGTCGGGGCGGTTGGCCCTCCGCGGGTTCAGGGCAATCACGGGGCTGGCTTCGGTGGCGCCGTAGCCCTGGAGAATGGGCTGGCCGAAACGAGCCTCGAAGTCGTGGCCGACCTGTTCAGAGAGGCGCTCGGCTCCGGCGATACAAAGGTGGAGCGAGGCCCCGCAGCGCGGGGGTGTTGTTTCCTTGACCAACAGGCGGTACTGGCTGGGGACTGCCACCAGGGCAGTGACGCGGTGCTCCTCGATGGCGTTGAGCACGGCGCGGGGGTGGAACCTCTCCTGGAGCAGCACGGTGCCTCCCAGGGTCAGAGGCAGGAGAAGAGTCACCGTCAGGCCGTAGGCGTGGAAGAGCGGGAGGATGGCCAGCATCACCTCGTCGTTGCGGAAGCTGGCGGCGACGCGGCAACCCTCGGCATTGGCGAGGATGTTCTCGTCACTCAGGGCCACAGCCTTGGGTCGTCCGGTGGTGCCGGAGGTGTAAAGCAGTACGGCAGCGGGGTGGGCGCGGCGGGCCAGCGGGAACGCGGGATTGCCGGTCGCGGCAACAGTATCGAGCGGGAGCGCGGCGACGCCGGCTTCGGCCAGGCGTGGAGCCAATTCGGCAGAGGTAAGCACAGTCTGCAAGCCGGCCTGGGCGGCCATCAGCTTGAGCAGCGGGGGCGGTGCCAGCGTCGGCAGCACCGCCACGGTCTTTGCCGCCCACAAGGCTCCCAGCAGCGACCAGACGAAAGCGGGCTGGTTGCCGAGCAGCAGGCCGACAGTGTCGCCCCGAACGTGTTCGGCAATACGGGCGGCAGCGGCTGCCGCACGGGTTTCGAGCTCAGCATAAGTCAGGGCTTGCCCGGGGTCGAGGAGAGCGGCGCGCTCAGGCACACGTGCCGCCGCGGCGCGGACGGCAGCGACGATGGCGCTCTCGGCCATGAGTGAAAGACCCGAGTCCGCACGAACTGAGCGACGCGGCTAGCGCCAGGTGATCAAGCCCGTGCTCATCACGTTGTTGAGATCGGGATGGTGGGGCACGACGCGCAACGTGTAGCCATGCAGCCCGCTCTGCTCGCAGGGAATCACTCCGGCGTAGCGGTGCATGCCGCCGGCGGCGGAGTCCTGCCGCTGCATGGAGATGGCCGCCGGCTCCGTGATCTGCCGCTCGGCGTTGAGCGGGCCGTAGTAGGCTTCGACACTGACGTCTTTGGGATCAATCGCGCCCAGGTGCACCTCGGCGGTCAGTTCGTAGCCCTCGCCCACCCGGTGGGCGCTGTTCCGCACCGCTTCCACCCGCTGGATGTTGACTTCGCCCCAGTGCTCCTGAAGGAAGCGCTTCCACTGCACCACCTGGCGGGCGCGCTCCATGCCGTTCTCGGTCATCTGGGTGTAGTACCTGGCGGCCGGCAGGTAGTAGCGCTCGGAGTACTCCCACAGCATGCGGTTGGTGCTGAAGGCGGGGCAGAGCATGCGCAGGGATTTTTTCATGCGGGCGATCCAGCCGCGGGGAAGGCTGTCGGCCTGGCGGTCGTAGAAGAGCGGCACGACGTCGTTCTCCAGGATGTCATAGAGGGCGTTCGATTCCACATAGTTCTGGTAGTTGTGGTCGGTGTAGTCTTCGCCGCGGCCGATGGCCCAGCCGACCTCGGGGCGGTAGCCTTCCACCCACCA
>DATEUS010000181.1:0-5309 GCA_035282985.1 Candidatus Acidiferrales bacterium | reverse complement strand
AGCTCGGGGGCCCGGCGCCGCAGCAGCCGCTCCTCGGCCCGCGTCAGCCCGTACTCGGGGAGCAGGGTGATGACCTCAAACAGAGCAGTCCCGAGGTCGTCGTAGAAGTACTTCGAAGGCAGTTCCTTTTGGCCGTCCTTGCTCAGCCCCGCCCGCACATCGGCGGCGAGATCAGAGACTGCAAAGGAAGCGTCGGTCGGAAACGTCATTTCCTGGCTAGTTCTCCACGCAGCGGAACGTTGCGTAGATGTACTGGTAGTGCGCCTGAAACCAGTTGCGGAAGGAGCGCCGCAACATGCAGGTGGCGGTGCGCGCCGAGCCTCCCTTCATCACGTAATGCTTGTCGTCAAAAAAGTTCGCCGAGTAGCCCGGATAGAAGGCGAAGGGTTCGAAGCCCGGAAAGGGGCCGAAGACAGTGGAGGTCCACTCCCAGCCGTTGCCCAGCAGATCGGCGACACCGAAGGCGCTGGCCCCGGCAGGATGGGCGTTCACCGGCGTCGGGGTCCAGCGCTGGAAGTCGAAGTTGCCGTGGCAGGGCTGGGGCGGCTCGTCCCCCCAGGGATAGGCGCGTTCGCCCCCCTTGGCGGTGCCGTAGGCGGCGCGGTGCCATTGCGCTTCGGTGGGCAGGGCCTTCCCTTTCCAGCGGGCATAGGCTGAAGCCTCGGCGTGGCTGACATAGACGGGCCAGTTGAGCGGCAGCAGCAGTTCACCAAACATCGTGCTTTGATACCATTGCTCGCCCCGCTGGATCCAAAACCGTGGCTGCTGAATTCCCGCCGACGTCTTCCACTCCCAGTCGGCTTCGGTCCATAGGCTCCGGTCTTCATAGCCGCCATCACGAAGAAACTGCAGGTACCCACCGTTGGTCACGGGGTAGGCGTCGAGGGCAAAGGCGGGCACGCTGACCGTGTGCGGCTCGAACTCATTGTCCCAGCCGAACGGATTCTCTTCGCTGCGCGCCAGCCCCAACGTCGCTGTGCCGGCGGGAATCTCCACCTGGCGCGGAACGACGGCAGCCGCCGCTGGCTCTGGTACAATCGGCTGCATCACTTTCCGCTCCCGGGGCAAGCGGTGCAGCATGTAGGCCAGGGTCTCGGCGTGCATCAGTCGGTGTTCGATAGCGACGTGGAAGAGCAGGCCGTCTTTGAGGTAGGGATGCGTGGCTTCGGAAATGTCGGCCTCACGGAGACAGGCATCCACGCAGCGCCGGACGCGGGCGTTGTAGGCATGGATCTCGGCCAGCGGCGGCCAATCGGAAGGCTGGTCGGTGGGCAGCTTGCCGTCCACAGGGTCGATGCCGAAGGCAAACAACCGGTCGAACTCTTGGTGGAAGGGCTCGAGCTGAAAGGGCCTGTGGCGGAACAGGTTCCAGTCGAAAGCTTCTAGGTGCCCGAGGTAGAAGATGATGCGGTGGCGCTCAGGGATGGGCCGGTCGTGCAGGGCCTCGGGCCGCACCAGGCGGAAAAGCTCGTCGGTGCGAACGCGGGCGTCGGCCAAACGGGCCGCCAGCGTCTGCCGAAGATCGAGCGTGGTGGGGGGCCGAGGCATCAGTTCGCTTCCTCTTGGTCCTTTTGTATGGTCTCGTTAGATGAGAATTCATTTCGCACGATTCAGGAATCTCCCCTTCGCCGAGCCTGCGTGTCCTGTTCCTGTTTATCGAGCGCGGCCAGGAATGTCAACCTTCACCGACGCAAGACCCGGGGTCCTATGGAGCGAGAGCCGGCCCCGCCGGTGGCGTGATGAACTCAACAGCTACGATGAATGTTGTCATTGAATGTCGGCAGGCAGACTACCGCCTGAATGACGGGCGCGCCCTTGTCACCGACCTAAGCTTTGGCGTTGAGAGCGGCGAGACGCTCGTTCTCCTAGGCCGCAGTGGCTCGGGCAAGACAACCACGCTGAAGCTTATCAACCGCCTGCTTGAGCCCACTGCGGGCGAGGTTCTGGTTGAGGGTCGGCCCACCACGGTCTGGGATCCGATTCGCCTGCGGCGCCGGATCGGTTATGTGATTCAGGAGGTCGGCTTGTTGCCGCACATGACGGTGGAGCGCAATGTCGGGCTGGTGCCGGCCCTGGAGGGCTGGGAGCCGGAGCGCGTGCGCTCCCGCGTGCGCGAACTGTTGGCTCTGGTGGGGCTGGAGCCTGACCAGTTCGCCAAACGGCGACCGCACGAGCTCTCCGGCGGCCAGCGGCAGCGTGTAGGGGTGGCGCGGGCGCTGGCGGCCGACCCGCCGGTGCTGCTGATGGATGAACCCTTTGGTGCCCTCGACCCGGTCACCCGCGCCGAGATGCAGCGCGAGTTCCGCAGCCTGCAGCAGCGCTTGAACAAGACCATTGTCTTCGTTACCCACGACGTCCGCGAGGCCCTGCTGCTGGCGACGCGCATCGCCCTGCTGGCTGACGGCCGCTTGGTGGCGCTCCATTCCCGCCGCGACTTTCTTCACGCCCCAGAGCCTGAAGTGGCCGATTTCGTTTCCGTCCTCAAGAGTCTGGACGAGGAATTGAACCTCTGATGCGAGGTGGCCCGGTGAACTTCCTGGAATTCTTGCTTCACAATCGCGGCGAGGCGCTGGCCCTGACCCTCGAGCACATTGTTCTGGTGGCGGTGGCCATGCTGATCGCCGTGGTCCTGGGTGTGCCGCTCGGCATCGTCATCACCCGCCAGGCGCGGCTGCGTCGCTGGGTGCTCGGCGCCGCCAACGTGTTTCAAACTGTGCCCAGCCTAGCCCTGTTTGGCTTCCTGATTCCCGTGCCGCTGCTGGGTGGCATCGGTAGCCGCACAGCGGTAGTGGCCCTGGTGCTCTACGCGCTGCTGCCTGTCATCCGCAACACCTACGCCGGCATTGCCGGAGTCGACCCGGCCGTCATCGAAGCCGCCCGCGGCATGGGGATGACCGACCGCCAGTTGCTGCGCTACGTCGAACTCCCGCTGGCGCTGGGGGTGATTATGACGGGCATCCGCGTGGCTACGGTGATCTCGGTGGGTATTGCCACCATCGCCGCCGCCATCGGCGCCGGCGGGCTGGGGACCTACATCTTTCGCGGTTTGGCGATGGTGAACAACCAGGTGATTCTGGCCGGGGCGGTGCCGGCGGCGTTGCTGGCGTTGGTGGCCGACTTTTCGCTCGGCTGGGCCGAGCACCGCCTGAAGACGAGCCGTTAGGATGATTCGCGCCGCCGGCGTTCTTCTCGCTTTTCTCCTGATGGGCGGAGTCGGCTGCCGGACCGTGGGCGAGAAGCCCATCGTCATCGGCTCCAAGAACTTCACCGAGCAGATCATTCTGGGGGAGCTGCTGGCGCAGCACATCGAGTCGCGGACCGGCTTGCCGGTGACGCGACGGTTTGACCTCGGCGGCACGCTCATCTGCCACCAAGCCCTTCGCTCTGGGGGAATAGACCTCTATGTGGAATACACCGGCACAGCGTTGACGGTCATCCTTGGAGAGGAACCGTCTCAGGACCCCACAGAGGTTTATCGCCGCGTCAAAGAGGAATACGCACGGCGCTTTAACCTGGAATGGGCCCCGCCGCTTGGTTTCAACAATACCTTTGCCTTGGTGGTGCGCGGCGAGGATGCGCGGCGATTGAACCTGCACACCCTCTCTGACATTGCCCCGCACACTCCCAAGTGGCGGGCCGGTTTCGGATACGAGTTTATGGAGCGGCCTGACGGCTACACGGGGCTGGCGGATGTCTATGGCCTGCGCTTTGGCAGCCCGCCGCGCACGATGGAGCTGGGCCTGCTCTACCGCGCCTTGACGCAGAAACAGGTGGACATCGTGGCCGGCAGCTCGACCGACGGCGCCATTGCTGCCCTTGATCTGATTGTGCTCGAAGACGACCGCCGCTATTTCCCCCCGTATTACGCTGCCCCGGTCGTCCGGCGGGAGACGCTGGAGCGGTATCCGGGTCTGCGAGCGGCTCTCGATGAACTGGCGGGAAAGATCAGCGAAGAGGAAATGCGGCGGCTGAACTATGCTGTGGAAGGTGAGGGCCGCGGCGTCAAGCAGGCAGTGCGGGACTTCCTCCAGGCCAAGGGCCTCTGAGCCCTGAGGGCGCTACACTGTGCCGGAGAAGGCGGGTTCGGGGCTCTATGCTACCATGGGGTTCGCACCGGATCTCATGCGCGACGCTTCCAACAGTACCCGGCTTGGTAGTGTCGAGGGACACGTTTGAGTACTGATTCCCAACGTATTCTGCTGACAGGTGGGGCTGGCTTCATCGGCTCGCATGTGGCCGAGGCCTTGCTCCGCCGCGGTACACAGCTCACGATCATCGACAATCTCGATGACTTTTATCCACGCGCCTGGAAGGAGGGCAACCTGGCAGAGATCCGTCGCGTGGGTCCGTTTGAGTTCCACGGAGTCGATATCTGCGAGATGGAACTCCTGCGCCGGGTTGTCGAGCGCACTCAGCCACAGGTCGTGATCCACCTGGCGGCGCGCGCCGGCGTCCGCCCTTCCATCGAAAACCCGCGGCTCTATGAGCGCGTAAACATTACCGGCACATTGAACCTTCTGGAGTCGTGCCGCGAGTTCCAGGTGCGTAAGTTCCTCTTTGGGTCCTCCAGCTCCGTTTACGGTGCCACCAGCCGCGTTCCTTTTACCGAAGACAACTTCGAGTTGCGCCCCATCTCTCCCTACGGCGCTACCAAGCTGGCCGCTGAGATGCTGGGTTTTACCTACGCACATCTATTTCAACTACCCGTCATCTGCTTGCGCTTCTTTACCGTGTACGGGCCTCGCCAGCGGCCCGATCTGGCCATCCACAAATTCACCGCCCTGATCGAGGCCGGCAGACCATTGCCGATCTTCGGCGACGGCTCCAGTGGCCGTGACTACACTTATATCGAGGACACGGTCGCCGGCGTTCTCGCTTCCCTCGACTACCACCCGGCCCGTGAACCCGGGACGGCGCCGTTCGAGGTCTTCAACCTGGGCAACTCCAACCCCGTAAGACTCACTGAGTTGGTCGAACTGCTTGAACGCACCACGGGTCGCAAGGCCCTCCGCGACCCGAAATCCGCGCAGCCAGGTGACGTCCCGCTCACGTGGGCAGACATCTCGAAGGCAAGTCGCCTGCTCGGCTACCGCCCCGCCACACCCCTGGAGGACGGCTTGAAGCAATTTATCGAGTGGTACCGCGCAACGAGCCCCGACCGCCGCGCCTAAGCTCGCCATCCCTCGGATCCAATCTACCCTAGTGTCGAGAGCCCAACTTGTTGTCCTGGCGCAGGGCGTGCCGTCGCCCCAGCAAGTCGACGCGAAGGCTACTCGGGCAATCTCATGCGAGGGAGAACGGTCTGAAGG
>DATEUS010000180.1:0-7655 GCA_035282985.1 Candidatus Acidiferrales bacterium | reverse complement strand
TGCAGGTCGCCCTGCTCCTGCCGCGTGGGCATACCGGTGGAGGGAGCGCCGCGCTGGTAGTTGCAGACGACCGGGCCGGGGGCTTCGGTCATAGCGGCAAAACCCAATCCTTCCGGCATCAGGGCGAAGCCGGGGCCGGAGGTGGAGGTGGAGGCGCGCACGCCTCCGTGCGCGGCCATGACGGCGGCGTCAATGGCGGAGACTTCGTCCTCAGTCTGGAGAACCACCAGGTTGTACTTGCTCTGCTGGCCTTCCAGGTAAACGCTCTCGTCGGTGGCGGGGCTGATGGGATAGTAGGTCTGGATGCCCAGACCCGCCTGGAGCTTGGCGATGCCCACCGCCTGCGTCCCTTTGATCATGATCTGTTTGCCGGAGACCTTGGGAACGGTCGGCAGAGTAAACGCCAGCTTGCCGCCGTAGTGCTCCTGCGCGTACTCGAAGGCCAGCCGGGCGCAGTGAACGTTCATCTCCCCCACCTTGCGGGCCTTGCCGTGGAAGCCGGAGAGGATTACCTCGGCCACCTGCTCGAAGTCGCAGCCCAGCAGCCCGGCCGAAGCCCCCAGCGCCGCCGTGTTGTTCATGATGCGGTATTCATGGGCCTGGCCCCCCTTGCCAACGCTGGCTAGGGCCTGATCAACGATCTTGGAATAGGGCATAGGGAAGAGGTGGACGCGGCGGCCGTTGAGGCGCTCCTCGATCCCCTGGGTGCCTTCCTCGAAGAGGATGCCTCCGCCTTCGGCCACTTCGTGGATGTGGCCCTGGTGGGCGGGGAACTCGTGGTGGAGGTCGCCGAAGAGCGTCTCCTCTTCCAGCGCCACCAGCAGATAGATGGCCTCGATGTGCGAGTGCACGGGCTGGTCGGCGATGCGCAGGCGGTAGTAGCTGTGCTTGCCCTTGATGTTGGAGTGGTACTCGATGTTGCCGAAGACGTGGTAGCCCTGGCGGCAGAGGGCCTTGGCCAGAATCTCGGCGCCGGTGTTGATGCCGCTGCCCTGCGGCCCGCCAATCATCCAGGAAAAACTGTGGTCTCTGCCCTTGCCTGCTCCCATCCCTGACCCTCTCCGGTGCGGTTACGAAATTTCACACCATACCACAGTCGGTCGCCTTTCTTCCAGACCCGGTGGGCAGCAGCAATCTGCCCGCACCTCCCCCAGCGCTCTTGTGAGACAATTGCCGGGTGCTCACGGCGACCTCCAAACAGTTTCGACTCTCGGGCCTGTTGCTGGGCTTGCTTTTTCTGTTCGGGTTAGCGGTGAACGCCGCCGCTCTCGATTCAGCCCAGGGTTACATCATGGAAGTTCTTGGAAACGGCGACCTGAGACTGGAGGAAGGACTGCTGGTCAAGCAGATACCGGCCACGTCGGTTGTTCAGGGCGTGGAGCCCTATGCGGGACGGCTTTTGGTGGGTATGGAGGCGCGAATCACCGGTGAGCTCGATTCGGCCGCAGGCATCCTGGAGGCGCGCGAAGTCTCGGTCTTGACGGCGTTGGAGCCAGAGGCGGCGGTGGAAGGCAGCGCCGTGGTCGAGGAGCGGCGACAAGGATCCGACCAGATTGTCCTGCTGGCGGACGGGCGCCGGCTTCTGATCTCAAATTCCATTCGCCTCAGCCCGCCCGACCTGAAGAATCTGGAAGCGTTGCCGCAGTTGGATGAAATCGAACCGGGGATGTTTGTCCACTACCGCGGCCGGTTGACCCCGGACGGCGCGACCAGAGTAGAGGAGCTGGCAGCGTGGAGAAACCATCTGGAGGAGAAGGAGAAGGAGCTCTACGAACAGTATCAGCCCGACATGCTTCTGCCCGCCCGGGCGGGGGCCGGGCCGGCGGTCCTGCGAATCGACAAGAACCGCTACCCGGTGGTGAAGAACACCGAGCTCCAACTCTTTGCCGACCGGCTGGGCACACGCCTGTTGCCCGCGTTCTGGAGGGACCCGGAAGCGGCCCGGCGCCACGGCTACAACTTCTGGTTCATGGTCGTGGTTCACGACCGGCCGCAGGCGTCGGCGTTTCCCAGTGGGGTGGTGGTCATCCACACGGGCTTGCTGCGGCTGGCCGAGAACGAGGCCCAGCTTGCCTTTGTCCTCGCCCATGAGATTGCCCACGTGACCCAGGAGCATGCCTGGCGCGAGTATCTGTATCATCGCCGCAAGCTCCTTTTCCTGCGTTGGTCAACCGCCGGGCTCGGGTACGCGGTGGAGTCGGCTATCCGCCGCGGGTATCGGCGCGACCTCGAAGAGCAAGCTGACCGCTTGGCTCTCGCGTATATGAGCAGGGCCGGCTATGATCCCCGCGAGGGGCTGAAAATCTTGAGGCGTTTGGAACAGAACCAGGAAGGCCTCTCCGCCTTGCTGTGGGAAACTCACCCCGGCTATGGCCAGCGACGCAGCGCTCTGATGAAGGAATTGACTCGCTATTCGGCGGCCGGCTTGAATTATGGCAGGTTACGCCGGGATAGCCCCGAATTCGTCTCTTTTCGGGAAAAAATTCCCACAAGGAGAATCAAGAAGGCAAGCGTGGTGGACTAGGAAAAAGGTCATAGGCCTGACCGCGGTACAGGAGGAAAAAAAGTGCTTGACACCGAGACAGAGGCCGGACAAATATACGCTGTAGCAAGCGGGGAGTCTATTCGCAGCCTGGGAGGTAAATCATGAGGAGTCGGAAGCAAGTGAGGAATTGCATCGCCCTAGTCGTAGCTCTTTTGCTCGTTTATTTTCCGGTCTTGGGCGCCAATACACCGTTGGGGAAGATTGTTCCTCGCTCGGGTAGCAGCGCGCTGAACGGAAACGCGCTGGTGCTCGAGACCACCCTGTTCTCTGGCGACAATGTGAGCACCCAGGCGGATGGCCTGGCGGTGATCTTGCTCCCGCAGGGAGATCAGATCCACCTGGGCCCGGCCAGCGCAGTGAGCGTGACGGAAGCCGGCGACGGCCTCGTGGTGAGCTTGGAGCGTGGAATGACGCTTACCCGCAGCGGACACGGCCGGACCGTCTCCGTGAACGCGGCCGGAGTTCTGGTGCAACCAGCCGGGCTGGCTTCCTACGAGGTGGCCATTGACGGCGGCGCCATCTTCGTCTCCTCTCGCGAGGGCAGCGTTGAAGTTCAGGGCACCAACGAATCCTTTGTGGTTCCCGCCGGAAAGACGATGAAGTTCGAACTGGCGGCGAGCACCGCTGCTGGACCGATGGGAGCGGGGGCTCACAACATCAGCCCGGGCGTGGCCGCGGTTGTCGCTATCGGCATCAGCCTGGGGGTCTCAATTCCCCTCGCCTTCGTGCTGGCTGACAATGCCGAAGACGATGCCCGTCGGGATGCTTGCAACCTCGTCAAGAGCCAGATCAGCCCGGCTTCGGCGGGCGCTGACATCGTCTGCAACTAGCTGGTTGGGCGCTAGGCTCCGACTCCTCCTCTGTGGGAAGGGGAGTGGGGGCTGCGAATAGCAATTGGGCCTGATAGAACTGGAAGGAAACAATCCCCCACCCCCGCGTGGGGGATTGCTATTTCAGCAGAATTATCAGACACTACAGAGCGTCCAGTATCCCGGTGGGGCCGCAGGAGCCTTTGATGTTTGTGCCTCCAGACAATAGGCATCTCCCCTTCGTGGGCCTGTGTTTGTTTCTGGCCTTGGGGAGCGTTCCTGCCTTGGCCTGGGCTCAGAGTGAGCAAGTCAGCGACCCGGACAGGGCTCTCTCCTCCCCGGACTTGCAGACCACGAACGACTGGAACCAGCGGCTGCAGGAGTTGGTGCACGCCGCCCAGCCGGTGGCCGACATCCCTTCCAGTGAATACCGAATCGGCCCTGAGGACCTTGTTGAAATAACCGTTTTTGAGGCCCCTGAATTCAACCGCAGTCTGCGGGTCTCGGCCAGTGGTGAGATTTCACTGCCGGTGCTGGGATCGGTCAAGGCGGCCGGGTTGACCCCGCAGGAGTTGGAGTTTGTCCTGCAGGAACTGCTGCGCCGAAGCGTTATGAAGGACCCCCATGTGGGCGTTTATGTCCGCGAAATGCAGAGCCACTCGGTTTCAGTCTTCGGGGCAGTTCGGAAGCCGGGCATCTTTCAGATCCGGGGGACCCGGACTCTCCTCGAAGTGCTTTCTATGGCTGAAGGCTTGGAGGAGGATGCCGGGGATACGGTTCTGGTCATGCGAGGAGCGGGCAGCCGTGGGCAGGCGTCTCCAGCCAGCGACGGGTCTGGGACGGAGGAGGCTTCCGCCGAGGCGACCGGAGAGGCCGGCGAGGCCCCTAAGGAAACCCTTGAGGTCAGCCTCAAGCGGCTCTTGGAATCAGGCGATCCCCGTTACAATGCCGCCATCTATTCGGGTGACATCGTTAAGGTTACTCGGGCGGGCATCGTTTATGTGATTGGCGATGTGAACAAGCCCGGCGGGTTCGTTCTGGAAAGCAACGAGGATATTTCAGTGATCCAAGCGCTGGCCCGGGCCGAAGGGGTCAAGAACACGGCGGCCCAGAGCAAGGCGCGAATCATCCGCACCGACGAGATGACCGGCGGCCGCACCGAGATCCCTCTCGATGTCGGCAAGATCCTGAAGGGGGAATCTCCCGACCCGTACTTGCAGGCCAATGACATCGTGTTCGTCCCCGACAGCAGGGGCAAGAAAGCCCTCTATTCGGGGCTGGACACAGTTGTCCGCACCCTCGCGGGCATCGTCATCTGGCGGTAACCAACGTGGACGACGACAACAAGATACAGCGATATGAGCCGGTGCCGCGCTCGCTGGAACGGCACCGCCCGGCGGCGCTCGCCCTCTCCGAGCCGGTCGAAATGCAGGAGGCCCCCGACCTCCTCTTCTACTGGCGGATCATTCGCAAGCGACGCTGGACCATTCTGACCATCTTCTTCGTCATCTTTACCCTCGTTGTCCTCTGGACCCTTAAGCAGGCCCCGGTCTACCGGGCCACGGCCCTGATCGAGATCCAGAAGGAAAATGCCGATATTCCCAGCTTCCAAGAGCTCTTCGAGCTCGAGTCCGTCTCCGACACCTACCTGGAAACCCAGTACAAGATCCTGGAGAGCACCAGCCTGGCCCGGCGCGTGATTGACCAGCTCGGCCTGGACAAGCTGAAGGAATTCAATCCGCCCAAGGGTTGGTTGTCTTCGCGGAAGAACAAGAAAACAGCGGCCCCGGAGACGCAGACCTTCACGGCCGGGGGGCCGACGGGCGCGGCGAGCGACGTCGAGGCCTACCAGGAGCTGCTGGAGGGCTTTGCCGCCCGCTTGCAGGTCGAGCCGGTTCGGCGGAGTCGCCTGGTGGAAGTCAGCTTCAATTCGGAGGATCCGATCTTGGCGGCGCGGGTGGTCAACACCTTGGCCTCCAACTACGTTGAGCAGAACCTCGAAGCACGCTGGGAGGCCACCCAGAAGGCCAGCGAGTGGCTCTCGCAGCAGTTGTTGGGCTTGAAGGGGCGACTGGAGAAGTCCGAAGAGGAATTACAGAACTACGTTCGGGCGCAGGGGCTGCTGTTCCTGGAGACCGAAACCGGGACAAGGGAAAACATTGTCAATGAGCGGCTGCGCAAGCTGCAGGAGGAGCTGACCCGAGCCCAGGCTGACCGCTACCAGAAGGAATCTCTCTACCGGCTTATCGAGGGGGGGGACTACGGCTCCCTCCCCGGCGTGGTTGAGAACAGGCTCATGCAGGACCTGACGGTGTCCTTGGCTCAGCTCAAGCGAGAGTATGCCGATCTCTCCACTACTTTTACCCCCGAATACTACCGAGTGAAACAGGTTCAGAACCAGATCAATGAGATTGAAGAGGTGCTGGCGCGCGAACGGGAGCGGGCGGCCAAGCAAATCACCAATGACTACCGGGCGGCCGTACAGCGCGAAGCCCTCCTGCGACAAGCCTTTGGGAACCAGGAGGAGCAGGCCAACCTGATTGCCGAAAAATCAGTTCAGTACAACATTCTCCGCCGCGAGGTCGACACCAACAAGCAGCTCTACGAAGGCCTGCTGGGGCGGCTGAAGCTGGCGGGTGTTTCTGCCGGTTTGAAGGCCAGCAACATTCGCATTGTCGACCCCGCCGCCCCGCCCGACTGGCCGGCGAAGCCGCGCGTGCTGCTGAACCTGGCCCTGGCAGTAGTGCTCGGCCTGGGCATGGGGGTAGGGGCAGCCTTCCTCCAGGAGCATTTGGACAACACCTTGAAGCGCTCCGAAGATGTGGAGCGCTTCCTCCACGTGCCGGCACTGGCGTTGATTCCTTCCATCGAGTCGCTGAACGGCCGCCGCGGGGGCATCTACGGGATCTACGGGCGCAGCAAGATGCTCGCCGGGGGAGTCAGAGCTTCCTCGAAGCCGACCGCTCTCGTCCCCAAAGCGCAGGTGCCGAGATGGTATCGCATCGACACCCAGGGCGAGCAGCACATGGCTCTCTCCGAGGCTTTCCGCACCCTGCGGACCTCGGTCCTGCTCTCCACGGCCGACCGGCCGCCGCGGGCTTTGCTGGTCACCAGCTCGCAGCCGGGCGAGGGCAAAACTACCATCTCCGCCAACCTGGCGATTTCTCTCGCTCAACTGGGGCGGCGGGTGCTGCTCATCGACGGCGACATGCGCCGTCCCTGCATCCACCGGGCCTTTCAGGTCAAAGAGGGTGCGGGGTTGGTCAGCTATCTCACCGGTCAACGCGCTTGGCAGGAGGCGGTACAGACCACCCGCGTGCCCGGCCTGGACGTCTTGGTCTGCGGCCCCATTCCCCCCAATCCGGCTGAGCTTCTTTCCTCCGACCGTATGCGGCTGCTGATTCGCGAGGTGGTGGGTGAGTACGACTTCGTTGTCTTGGACTCACCGCCGCTGTTGAACGTGGCCGACAGCCGGGTCTTGGCAACGCTGGTGGAAGGGGTGGTGCTTGTGGTCAAGGGGGGCGCGACCCCCCGGGAATTGGTGCAGCGGGCCCAGTCCAACATCCGCGATGTGGGCGCCCATGTCATCGGCGTGGTTCTGAACAACTTGGATGTCCGCGCCGATGACTACTACTACTATCGCTACCACAGCTATGGGTACTACAGCTCTTGGGACGAGCACACGGAGAAAGAGCACTCCTGAGCCCGTGTGAGTCGGCCAGCAGTGGCGAACCCCCCGGATCGGCTGGTTACGGCAGACACTGATGGATCGAGTTGGCCGGATAGGTCTTATTGGCGCTCTCTTCCTGGCGGTGCTCGCCTTCGGGGGAACTGAACCTCTCTATTTTTCGGCCGTCCAGCTTCTTCTCTTTGGCCTCGGGCTGTTTTTCCTGCTCGCTTTTGGTGCGCAGCCCCGGCTCCGGCGCCCTCTGCCGTTGGCCGTGCCCCTACTCCTGGTAGCCTTGGTGGTGTTGCAACTTCTCCCTCTCTCGGGCCTCGTTGGCGGTCACGCTCAGCCGGCGGTCGATCGTGCCGTGATTGGCAGTATTGCACCCTACGACACGCTTTCCCATCTCCTTCTCCTGATGACTTACCTCTCTGCCTTTTATCTCACCCTGGTGGTGGCCCAGGGTCGCAGGGCGAAGAGGCAATTGGTCTACGCCTTGGTGACGCTGGGAACCATCGTGGCTGTCTACGGTTTGGTGCAGCATCTCACCGGCTGGCGGGCGCTCTTTCCCGGCTCTGACAAATTCATTCCCCAGGGCGCCTCGGGGCCTTACGTTAACCGGAACCACTTCGCC
>DATEUS010000179.1:0-3014 GCA_035282985.1 Candidatus Acidiferrales bacterium | reverse complement strand
CGCGCCGGACCTCGGCTGCCCGCCGCACCAGATTGAAAATCTCCTCTGCCTTCTCGCCCCGGCTGGCCAGCGCCACTTCCAGTGTCCGCAGGCTTTCCACCAATGTGTTGTAGGCCTCGCCGTGCCGCTCCAGAAAACCGCTGCGGTCCTCGAAGGCAAAGCGCCCTTCCGACTCGGGAAAAAGCTCGAAGAAGGCCTGCGTTTGCTTGCGTAGCTGCCGCAGGAGACGCGCCAAGCGGCGGTCGGCCAGCCCTTTCACCCCCAGCGTGTTCTCGGTGTCGCGGGCCAGTTCCTCCAGGCGATAGTTTGAGACCTGGGTGCCGAAGTACTGGCTGGCCACATCTTCCAGCTCGTGGGCTTCGTCGAAAATGACGGCCGAGTACTCGGGCAGGATGCTGGCGAACTCGTCGCGCCGCACGGCCAGGTCGGCGAAGAAGAGGTGGTGGTTGACGATGATGATTTCCGCCGCTGCCGCTCGCCGGTGCATGTGGGTGATGAAGCAGCGGTCGAACTGCGCGCACTTCTGCCCGGTGCAGGTCTCGCGGCGGGCGTCGATGCGCGGCCAGAGCGGGATGGGCTCGGGCAGCTCGGTCAGCTCGGCGCGGTCGCCCGTTTCGGTCTCTTTTTCCCAATCGCGGATGTGGGCGTAGTGGTCGAGGTCCTCGAGCCCCTTCAGCACCGGCTGGTCCTCCAGGTCGTAGAGCTTCTGCCGACAGAGGAAGTTCGAGCGCCCTTTCATGTAGCAGGCGCGAATCTCCGCGTTGAGGTACTGCTTCAGGAAGGGAATGTCTTTGAAGAAGAGTTGCTCCTGGAGGTTCTTGGTGCCGGTGGAGATCACGACCTTGCGCCCGCTGCGCAGCGCCGGGACCAGATAGGCCAGGGTCTTGCCCGTGCCGGTGCCGGCTTCGACAATCAGGTGCCGCCGCTGGCGGAAGGCCTGCTCCACCGCCTCCGCCATCGCCAACTGCCCGGCCCGAAACTCGTACTGGGGATGGCAGCGCTCCAGCAAGCCGCCGGGGCCGAAGAAATCCTGCAACGACATTTCGATCTTGGTTTCTTGTTCGCCCATGGGAGCCCCGGGATTTCCCCCGAACGGCTACAATAGCACAGGCCAGACCCATGAGCAGCCGCGTCCAACAACGCACTTCCCCTCTGCCGCTGGTGGCGATTGTCGGGCGGCCGAACGTGGGCAAGTCGTCGCTCTTCAACCGCCTCACCGGCCGGCGCCGCGCCATCGTCACCGACGAGCCGGGCATCACCCGCGACCGCCTCTACGGCGTCGCTACCTGGCTGGGCAAGTCCTTTGAAGTCGTGGACACCGGCGGGCTGATGCCGGACGAGCGCGCCACCATCGCGCAGAACATTCTGCGCCAGGCGCGCGTGGCCATTGACGCCGCGGCGGCCCTCGTCCTGGTGGTGGACGCCCGCGACGGCGTCACGCCCCTCGATGCCGACTTGGCCCGGCTGCTCCTGCGCACGGGCAAGCCGGTGCTGCTGGCCGCGAACAAAGTGGACACGCCCCGTCTCGACGCGGCCGCCCTGCCCTTCCACGAGCTGGGGATACAACCCGTCATTCCCGTCAGCGCCGAGCACAGCCTGGGCGTGGATGATCTGCTGGAGGCGCTCACCCGAAACTTGCCGGTTTCAGAAGCCGAGAAACTCCCCGTCGCTTTGAACGTCGCCCTCATCGGCCGGCCCAACGTGGGCAAATCTACGCTGCTCAACCGGCTGGTGGGCAGCGAGCGCGCCATCGTCGCGCCCGAGCCCGGCACCACCCGCGACGCCGTCGACACCTTCATCCCCGCCGACGGCGGCTGGTGGCGCTTGATTGACACCGCCGGCATTCGTCGCAAGGGCAAGACCGACTTGCTGGCAGAAAAACTCAGCGTGGTGATGGCGCGCAAGCACCTGGAGCGCGCCGACGTGGCCGTGCTGCTGCTCGACGCCACCGAAGGTGTTACCAAGCAGGACGCCGCCATCGGCGGTTACGCCCACGCCAGCGGCCGCTCCCTGATTCTTGCGGTCAACAAGTGGGACGCAATCGAAAAAGACACTCACACGATGGAGGTGTGGACGCAAGCCATTCGCCAGCGGCTGAAGTTCCTCGACTACGTCCCGCTGGTCTTTCTCTCCGCTCTCACCGGACAGCGCCTGGGGCGTCTGCGCCAACTGGTGGCGGAAGTGGGTGTCGCACGGCAGCGGCGCCTCGAGCCGGCAGAGTTGAAGGAGTTCCTGGAAGCGCTGCCGCTTGACCGCGCCACCGTGCCCGGCGCCCGGCGCCTGCGGATTTTCAGCCTTGAGCAGGTCGCCACCGCCCCGCCCACCTTTGCTCTCCACGCCAGCCTGCCCAAGCTCCACTTCAGCTTCGAGCGCTTCCTTCAAAACCAGTTGCGCCAGCGCTTCGGCTTCACCGGCACGCCCATCCGCCTGCGGCTGGTGCGAGGTCGTCATCGTCCTCGCCGCCGCGAACACGGGCGCCGGGGTGCTTCCACTGGCTAAACCCTACTTGACCCCGTGCGGATAGCCGATTAGCATAGAGAAACAGAATGGGCAACAACGGGTCGCCGCTTCGGGAGAAAGACGCCTACCGCATCGGCGAAGTCGCTTCTCTCACCCACATCGAACCCTACGTGCTGCGCTACTGGGAGACTGAATTCCCGGTGCTGCGCCCGGGCAAGTCCCCGCACGGCCAGCGACTCTACCGCCCGGCCGACATCGAGACCATCCTCATCATCAAACGCCTGCTCTACGAGGAAGGCTTCACCATCGCCGGCGCCCGCAAGCAGATCGAAACCAGCAACGGCACTCCTCAGCTCTCTACACCGCCAGCACCGTTGGTGGCGCCAGCGGCAGCTCCGGTCGCCCGCGAGCAGTTACTAGCCGTGCGCGCTGAACTGGTGCGTTTGTTGACCCTGCTTTCGCGCCGGTGATACCATAGAAGCTCCGTCGGGACGTGGCGCAGCCTGGTAGCGCGCTCGCTTGGGGTGCGAGAGGTCGTGGGTTCAAATCCCGCC
>DATEUS010000178.1:0-4200 GCA_035282985.1 Candidatus Acidiferrales bacterium | reverse complement strand
GAGCGGAAGGCCACCTTGGGGTTGGACTTGGCCAGAATCTTGGTGATGGCACTGGTCAGGGTGGTCTTGCCGTGATCGATGTGCCCGATGGTGCCGATGTTCAGGTGCGGCTTGGCCCGCTCGAATTTCTCTTTCGCCATTGCCTCTCTCCGTCTTCGTTTTGGCGGGTCGGGGCTTTAGCCCCGACATTCCCGCCGCCTCTCTCTGCCGCTTTAGCCACTGAGGTCATTCCCCAGCGGCGGGAGCCGCTGGGTTGAACCCTCAGGGGCTAAAGCCCCTGCAAACTCGCTTCATGGTTGGCAGGGCTTCCCGCAAACTGCGCGGGATCTCCGCTGCGCTCCGAGAAGCCCGGCCCCGCCAACCATCCTGCCCACGGCAGGGGAAACCCTTATCAACCGGCGCCGGTGACGGCCATAAAGCTGAAGACCAGGCCGAGGCCGCCGGCCATGGCCGCTTCCGGGTTGACCCCGGCGGCCAGCATCTCCCGCCCGGACACCGCCAGCAGAATCGCAGCCACCACGCCGTAAAGAATCCGCTTGATCGTCTTCGCCTTCATCGGTTACTTCACCAGCTTGCCGGTGGCGCGGGCGATGATCTCTTCGGCCGTCTCGTGCGGCAGCTCGGCGTACTCCTTGAAGTGCAGAGTGAATGTGCCTCGCCCTTGCGTGCGCGAGCGCAGGTCGGTGGCGTAGCCGAACATGGTCGCCAGGGGAACGGTGGCGCGGATGACCTGCGAGCCGGCGATGCGCTCCATTCCGCCCACATGGCCGCGGCGGGCGCTAATGTCGCCGATGACGTCGCCCATGTACTCCTCCGGCACCACCACCTCCAGCGCCATCACCGGTTCCAACAGCACCGGGTGGGCGCGGGCGGCGGCCTCCTTGAAGGCCATGGAGCCGGCGATCTTGAAGGCGATCTCGGAGCTGTCCACTTCGTGGTAGCTGCCGTCAACCAGGCGGACGATCGCGTTCACCAACTCGTAGCCAGCCAGCAGGCCTCCTTCCATGGCTTCGAAGACGCCGTCCTCCACCGCCGGAATGAAGTTGCGCGGAATCACCCCGCCGGCAATCTCATTGACGAAAACTAGGTTGTTTTCCTTGTGGAGGCGGGCCTTGTTCTTCGCCAACAATTTCTGGATTTCTTCCGTGGGGTGGTGAGGATCGAAGGGTTCCAGCACCAACTCGACGTGGCCGTACTGGCCGCGGCCGCCGGTCTGGCGAATGTACTTGCCCTCGGCCTGGGCCCGGTTGCGAATCGTCTCCCGGTAAGCCACCTGCGGCCGCCCGACGTTGCCCGCCACGCTGAACTCCCGCAGCATGCGGTCGGTGATGATCTCCAGGTGCAACTCGCCCATCCCGCTGATCAAGGTCTGGCCAGTGTCGGGGTCGGTGTGGACGCGGAAAGTGGGGTCTTCCTGCTGAAGCTTCTGCAGGGCCAAGCCGAGCTTTTCCTGGTCGGCCTTGGTCTTGGGCTCAATGGCCACGGAGATGACCGGAGTGGGAAACTCCATCGCTTCCAGGACGATGGGGTGCTTCTCGTCGCAGAGCGTGTCGCCGGTGGTGACCGACTTCAGGCCCACGGCGGCGGCGATGTCGCCAGCGTAGGTTTCGGGAATCTCTTCGCGCTGGTTGGCGTGCATGCGCAGCAGCCGCCCGACTCGCTCCCGCTGCTCCTTGGTGGCGTTGTAAATGTAGGAGCCAGCCTTGAGCCAGCCGGAGTAGACACGGAAGAAGGTCAACTGGCCCACGTAAGGGTCGGTCATAATCTTAAAGGCAAGGGCGGCGAAGGGCTCGTCGTCGGCGGGGCGGCGCTCGAGCGGCTCTTCGCCGTCGGGGGAAGTTCCCTCAACGGGAGGAACGTCGAGCGGGCTGGGCAGGTAGTCAACGATGGCGTCCAGCAGCGGCTGCACGCCCTTGTTCTTGAAAGAGGCGCCGCAGAGCACCGGCACCAGCTTGAGGTTGGTGGTGGCGCGACGCAGGCCGGCGCGCAGTTCCTCCACCGTCATCGGCTCGTTGTGAGAATACTTCTCGAAAAGCCCTTCGTCGTGCTCGGCAATGTAGGCAATAGCCTTGTCGCGGTGCTCGTGGATGAATTCGGGGGTGATGCCGCCGGCCTTGAGTGCCGCCTTGACCACCGGACGCTCGGCCTGGAACTTGGGGTCGAAGATCTGGTCCACGGGGAAAGACTCGAACTCGGCGCCCAAGCTTTCGTCTTTCCAGATGAGGGCGCGATCCTCGATGAAATCGATGATGCCGATGAAGCTGTCTTCTTTTCCGAGGGGAAACTGAATGGGGGCGGGGTCGGCGGTGAGGCGGGCGCGCATGGAGCGGATACAGTAGTCAAAGTCGGCGCCCACGCGGTCCATCTTGTTGACGAAGGCGATGCGGGGCACGCGATAGCGGTCGGCCTGCCGCCAGACGGTTTCGGTCTGCGGCTGCACGCCGGCGACGGCGTCGAAGATGGCCACGGCGCCGTCGAGCACGCGCAGAGAGCGCTCCACTTCGACGGTGAAGTCGACGTGACCCGGAGTGTCGATGATGTTGATGCGGTACTTATCGTTCAGGCGGGGCCAGTAGCAGGTGATGGCGGCGGAGGTGATGGTAATGCCGCGCTCGCGCTCCTGTTCCATCCAGTCCATGGTGGCCGTGCCTTCGTCCACTTCGCCCAGACGGTAGTTGATGCCGGTGTAGTAGAGGATGCGCTCGGTCGTAGTGGTCTTGCCGGCGTCGATGTGCGCCATGATTCCGATGTTGCGCATTTTTTCGAGCGGGACCGCCCGCGGCATAGCTGTTTTGTCCTCGTACCGCTCTAAGCCCTAGTCTCACCGGTCACGGCCTAACTGTCCCGAAGCCTCGGGAAGCTGGCGGCCCTTCCTCCCAGGACCCACCGGTTGAACTGTAATCCGCCCCGACGATGTCGGGGCCCAAACCCCTTACCAGCGATAGTGGGCGAAGGCCTTGTTGGCCTCGGCCATGCGGTGCGTGTCTTCCTTCTTCTTGATGGCGCCGCCGCGATTCTGGGCGGCGTCCATAATCTCTTCCGCCAGCTTCTCCTTCATCGACTTGCCCGGGCGGGCGCGGGCAAAGTCGCGCAGCCAGCGAATAGCCAGCGATTGCCGCCGCTCCGGGTTCACCTCCACCGGAATCTGGTAGTTGGCCCCGCCCACGCGCCGGGTCTTGACCTCCAGCAGCGGCTTGCAGTTCTCCATCGCCTTGCTGAACACCTTGTCCGGCTCCTCGTTGCTGCGCTGGCGAACCAGTTCCATGGAGTCGTAGAAAATCCGCTCCGCCTTGCTGCGCTTGCCGTCCCACATCATGCAGTTGATGAACTTCTGCACCAGCGGGCTGCCGTAGACCGCGTCGGCCGGCGGCTGGCGGCGATCAACTTTTCCCTTCCGTGGCATCTCGTCTCTTCTCCCCGCTTCAGGAAGCGGCGGCCTTGGGTCGCTTGGCGCCGTACTTGGAGCGTCCCTGGCGGCGGCCGTCAACCCCCAGGGTATCGAGCGCCCCGCGGATGACGTGGTAGCGCACGCCCGGCAAGTCCTTCACGCGCCCGCCGCGGATGAGCACGATGGAGTGCTCCTGCAGGTTGTGGCCGATGCCGGGAATGTAGGTGGTGACCTCCATTCCGTTGGAAAGCCGCACGCGGGCCACCTTGCGCAGCGCCGAGTTCGGTTTCTTCGGGGTCATGGTCTTCACCTGCACACACACTCCCCGCTTCTGCGGCGAGCCCTCCAGCGCCGGCGACTTGGTCTTGGCCCGCACCGGGCGGCGGCCGTTACGCACGAGTTGCGCAAATGTAGGCACTTTTCCTAAGCCTCTTTTTCTTTCTTCGGGATCTAGCTCCCTCGGTGCGGGCCTGCACCCGCCCACGGAGCCATCAGCGGAAGCTTGTGGTTGCCCTATCGCCGCAGTCGAAGCGACCCGACCCAGGGCTTCACTACAAACACTCACCCCGCGCACAGGCGGGGTGCATCGCCCTTCCCGAAACCCTGCAAATGTACCAGAGGCGTTGCAGGGCTGTCAACACCTGTGGCAGGCCCATTCTTCCCGGCTCGGCACCCTCCCTCGCCCTCGCCCAGCCCTGGGGCGTAGATTCTCAACCTCAGGACGGGATACAATCCTCCCCACGGGTCCAAGTCCGGTAACAAAGACGTGACCACCTCCGGCTTCACAGGAGTTCACCCTGAGCGACCCCGCC
>DATEUS010000177.1:0-3331 GCA_035282985.1 Candidatus Acidiferrales bacterium | reverse complement strand
TGCTCCACCGTCTCCATCCGCATGTAGGCGCGCAGCAGGTCGTCGCCGTAGGTCACCACGCCGTGGTTGGCCATCAGGACGGCGTCGTACTGGGCGACGAGCGGGCCCAGGGCCTGGGAGAGTTCGGGCGTCCCGGGGGTGCCGTAGGCCGCCAGCGGGATGCAGCCCAAGGCCAACACCACCTCGCTGATGAGCGCCTGGTTGAGTGGCAGGCCGGCGGCGGCATAGCCGGTGGCCACGGGCGGGTGGGCGTGAACGACGGCATTCACGTCGGGCCGGCGCTTGTAGATGAGCAAGTGCATCTGGATTTCACTCGAGGCGTTGCGGCGGCCGCCCAGCTTCTTGCCCGCGGGGTCGACGATCACGAGGTCGTCGGGCTCCATCATCCCCTTCGACATTCCGGTGGGGGTGGTGAGGATGCGGCGATCATCAAGCCGGACGGAGAGGTTGCCGTCGGTGGCAGCCACGTACTCGCGCTGGTGAATCCAGCGGCCAATGGTGCAAAGGTCGCGGCGATGCTCCTCTTCGGTTTTCAGGTGGCCGGGAGAAACCATGCGTTTGAGCCCTGCGCTTCCGGCCGGCCCGCTAGTTCCGGGCCAGCCCGACGGGTGCTCAGGATACCGCAAGGTCGGGGCGAGGGCAAACAGAAAAGCTACTACGGGCGTCGGAGAGCTTTCCGCTATCAACCTCAGCGATGACAGGGCTGAACCAAGAATCGTCGCGTCGAGCTGGTCGAGCAATAAGCTAAGGTATAATCCTGCCCCCGCCCGGGTGGAGCAGGGCGGCCCGGACCCTGAGCGAATGCTGCCAAGCCAGCCAGCGCAGGAAGCTTTCGAGCTCGCAGACCTTCCACGCCTCAGGGGACCTCGGCTCCCTAGTGCTTTGGCCTGGCTGCAAGCACCTCTGCTGGTTCTGACTGCTCTTTTGCCTCTGGTTGTCTTGCCAGGTCTTGAGCGGCCTTTCTCCACGCCCAAGCTTGTGCTGCTCGGAATCGTCGTTTGCACCGGCTGGGCCGTTGCGGGCCGCCAGTGCTTGGTCGGTTGGCGCAAGCTCCCAGGAGAGTTTCGGATTGCACTGGCTGCTTGGCTGGGAGCGCTGGGCGCCTCTGCCGCCTTCGGCAGCTTTGTCTCGCCCGCCGCCCTCTTCCTGCCTCTGTTGGCGGTGGGATGGTTCCTGCTGGTTATGAGTGTGCGGCCGCGAGCGGAAGACCTGGCGCTGGCCTTGTTGGTGTCCGGAGCGGTGGTGGCCTGCGTGGCGCTGTTCCAATTCTCGGGTGCCGACCCGTTTGCCCTGGCAGGCTGGGGGCCCGCGGGTGGGCTGGGGTCGCGTATGCGGGTCTACGCCACGCTCGGCAATCCCAATTTTGTGGCGGCGTTCCTAGTGGGCGTCTTGCCGGTTACGTTTTTCTGGCGCCCTCGTTTCCCAGCCGCGCGCTGGCTGGTCTTGCTTGTGCTCGTGGCAGAGGTTTGCGCGCTTCTAGCGACAGGGTCTCGCTCCGTCCTCCCGGGACTAGGGATCTGCTTGGTGTGGCTGGCTTGGGTCGGGCGGCCGGCGCGCTGGCGGCAGTTTGGTGCAGCGGCAGTTCTCCTCGGGGTCCTGGCAGTCGCACTTGCGCCCTCGCGGCCTTTGGCGACGACGCTCCGCGGACGCTTCTACACTTGGCGAATTGCAGCACCCCATGCAACCGAGCGCATGCTGTTCGGCTGGGGGCCGGGCGGGTTTGCGGCGAAGTACCCTGAGTGGGAGACACAGCGGTGGGCAAGCCAGCCGCCTGCCGCCACTGATCGCGCCTTCGCCGGCCTCCAAGACCACGCCCACAACGACTACCTCGAAATGCTGGTGGACTTCGGCGCCGCTGGGCTGCTGGGTTTTCTGGCCGTGCTGGTCTCCTTCCTGCGTTTTGCCCGCCGAGAGGCGATTCCTATCGGTGGGAGGCTGGCACTCGGGGCCTCCGGGAGCGTGGTGGCACTGGCGGGAGTTGCTCTGGTGGATTTCCCCTTCATGCGGCCAGCAGAGCTGTTTCTGCTCTGGAGCTTGATGGCAGTGGCCTACCTGGCAGCGGCGGAAGGTGTGGCAGGCAAGCAAGGCAAGGGAAGAGGATAACTGCAAAAGCAGAAAGGAGAGAAACGATGGTCAGAAAGAGCTTCGCTTCGTTGTTGACGGTGGCAATTGTCTTTCTCTGGGTGTTGGGGATCACCCGGGCTTCCACCCGCCGGTATGAGGAGCGGCAAAAAGCGCTGCTGGTAGAACTGGCGGCGGAGCAGCAACGCCTCGGGCTCACCGACCGCGCTGTCTTGTTCGCCAAGTACCCGACGCCGGAAATCACTCTCTGTCGCATGACACGAGTGTTGCCGGGAGCGACGGGAGAAGTCGTCCTGCGGGGGAAATTCGCGCCGGCCACGAAGTTCCTTTTTGAGAACGACAGCGTCGAGGTGGTGAAAGAGGTGGTGACGGCGACGGAGTACCGGGCCACGGTGCGGGTGCCTCCAGGAATCGGGCCGAGCTATGCGTTCCTGTACGCATACGCGCCCGTGAGCGGCGCCAACGCCCGCTGCTCCACCCTCTACATTGGTGGGAAGTACCAGTGGGATTTCACGGCGGAGAACGGCTGGCGGATTCTTCTCAGGATGCTCGATGAAAGATTCAGCCCCGACGCCGACCGGCTGCCCGATCCTCTCTACCGGGCCGAATTCTATCGGGGCTCCGAGCCCAAGCCGTTTGAAACCCTCCAGGTGGCCCTTAGCTTGGACAAATCGCCCTGGGAAGAAAGCTATTCCGGCTCCCTGCGCGAGCCGGAAGCGGGCCAGAGCAGCGCGCAGGCTGAAATGCAAAAACTGATGGAGAAAATCGCCGCGGGAAAGCTCTCGCAAGAAGAAATGGAGAAGTTGTCGCAACGCCTGCAGGAACTCAGTGAACAGACGATGCGGGAACTGCAAGCGACGATGACTAAGATGTCAAGCCCGGACTACGCCAAAGAAGTCGAGCGCAAGGAGAAGGAATTCGGCTGCCATTACATCAATGCCCGTCTGACCGCCACCGGTGCCGAAGGAAACCTTGCCTGCGGGGAGAAGGTCGGGACGGTGAACATCAAGGGCACGATGAAGTTCGTCGGGCCGTAGGGCGCAACACTCCCTCCCCGGCCCGACCTTGGGAAGAAAGGCCACTGAGGAGTCCCGCCTTGCAGGATTCCTCGCGGCTACCAATGGGTAGGGCAAGGCCTTGGGCCTTGCCGAAAACGGCAGGGGGCAAGCCCCTGCCCTACCCAAGCCGACGAGGAACAGACTGCGTTCCTCGCCGCTACTAACTCCCTGGTAGCGGCGAGGAAGCCGCC
>DATEUS010000176.1:0-3021 GCA_035282985.1 Candidatus Acidiferrales bacterium | reverse complement strand
GCGGCGCTGGCGACGCGGGAGGAGATGGAGCGCATGCGGGCGGAATCGATCTTGTCCTTGAGCTTCTGGATACGCCTTTGGTTCTCGAAGTCGTAGGGATCGATATCAATCAGGCGCTCGAGGGTGTCGGCGGCGCGCTTGAAGTCCTGGCCCTGGTAGTAGAGGTCGAAGAGCTTTTCCAGCACCATCCCGTAGCGGGACTCCTGGTTGAGCTCGTTGAAGGTCAAGGCGGCGAACTCGGCCAGGGGGGTGACGGTATCGTTGGCCTTGAAGACCTCTTCCAGCGGGGGGAGGAATTCCTTCTGCCGCTTGGCGGCGGCGAGACGCTGCTTGATCCGACGCAGAACCTCGACACCCTTTTCGGCCTGAGCGGCCTTGCAGTAGAGGTCGGCCAGTTGGAAGAGCTTCTCGTAGCCGTCAGGTTTGCTCTGGTAGAAAACCTCCAGCACCTCCTCGGCCTGCGGCAGCCGACCGCCGCCAAGCAGCGCCGCGGCCAGGGTTTCGAGCACGGCGGGGTCGTTCTCGCTCCCGGCGTAGAGGGGTTCGAGGAGCTCGGCCGCCTGTTGGGGTGTGCCTTTGTCCAAGTAGGCCTGGGCCAGGCTCAGGGCGGTGCTGCGCTCGGGGGCCAGCGCATAGGCGCGGGCGAGCAGTTCCAGGGCGCGGTCGAGGTTGTCGACGCGGAGCAACTGGCCGGCGCGGAGGAAGGCCTTGGCGGCCAAGTCGGCCTTGCCCATCTGGGTGGCCTGCTCGCCCAGGGCAATCTGGCTATCGGCGCTGTCGGGCTCGAGGGCAGCCAGGCGGTCGAGGGTTTCGAGCACGCCGGCGGCGTTACCGGCCTTGCGGTAGAGGTCGAGGGCGGTGCGGTAGGCCTCGAGGGCCTCATCCGTCTTCTTGGCGCCCTGCAGGAGGCGACCGAGACGGTCGTAGCGTTCGGGCGGCTGCGGGCTCCCCTGCAAGGACTTGCGGAAGAGCGGGATGCCCTTGCTGACGTCGTTCTTCTCGGCGTACTTGTCGAAGAGCTGGCCGTAGTAGTGGACGGCGTCGTCATTCTGGCCGGCGCGCACGCAGAGGTCGGCCAGCGTGCGGAGCAGGTTGAGGTTCTGGGGGGCCAGCTCGTAGGCGGCCTTGTACTCCTCGACGGCGGCGCCGAACTTGCCCTTGGTGATGTACTTCTCGCCGCGTTCGAGATGTTTGTCGAGGTCTGCCATCGTCGGCCGGCCCGTCTACAAAACTCCCCGGAGCCCGAAAGGATGCCCCACTATATACCTCGACGCTTGCCGGCGGCAAGCCAGCCGTCCGCCCCTGCCGATTTCTCGACCGCGGCGCGCTAAGACGCGGTCACCCCGCGCCGCCTCCAAGAACCCCTCGCACACGCCGTGTACGGGCCCGCACACGCCGTGTCGGCTCGCCCCCGGCCTTACCCCCCGCACGGGGCGCGCTAAGCCAGGTGAATGGCTACAGCGGCATAGGAAACCTCCTGGATCTCGCGTATGATTTTACCCTGGGAGCTTCGCCGGAGTTTACCCTGGGGTGCCTTGGGCCGGGATAAGAGAAGGGGTCATGCGCCTAACGAAATCTTCGAGACAGGAAGCGCTGCATGCGGTAAGGTTTGCTGGATGGGTGCTTCTGACTCTCTTCGTTGTTGGTTTGCTTTTCTATGGCACCGCTGTCGTTCTTTCTGTAGTCGAGGGCTCGAAACCACTCGGTGCGGTAGCGCTGACACTCGCTGCTGTGGTCCTCATCCTTACCATTCAGCGATGGGGAAGACAAGTGTGGGGGCTCCTCTTTTTGTCCGCTTTCAGCGCGCTACTGTTCGCAGCGAGTGGCCATCTGCCCGGCCGCCCTTCCGTACCGGTTTCCAGAGTTGAGGCGGTGGCAGCCGCAGGATTGTTTGGGTTGGCCGGTCTCCTCGCATGGCGGTATAGGGATTCGAGGCTGAGTCTGGTGGATAAGAGTGCCCTGTTGTTACTCGTGGGCTCTTCCTTTGCTGGGGCGATGCTGAATTCCTTGGTTGTTCTGGCCGTCGGCGTTGGTGGGCTCGGTTTCGCTTGGGCTTATGATCACATTCACGATCGGCGTAAAGATAGCCCCAGTGCTACATCCTAACTGAGCTAAGAACGGGGGAGCGGGATCTCCCCTCCTGGCAGGGCAGGGACAGGCTCTATCATGCATACCTGATTCCGGCAGTACGACCCCAAGCAGGGCCGCTGGCTGGCCCCTGCGTCCAACGAATCCGACCGCTACCAGGCGCCCTTGGCTCCTCGCGTTTCGTGTTTCGCTTTTCGAGTTTCGGACCTAGGCTTCCTTGTAGAGCCAGCCGGCGGCCAGCGCCGCCAGCACGATCTCCACTAGCCCCCACACCACCGCCAGCGCCGCCATGTTCGCCGGGAGCAGGCCCATCGACACGAAGCCAACTATGGCGCCGGGATAGATAAAGAACCAAACGGCCACGCCCATGATTCCGGCGGTCTTCGGGCCCGGGCCGAGGCGCGGGCGCACGGCGGCGTAGAGCCAGACCAAGACGATGCCAATCAGGAACCCCAGAAGAACGAAGACGCCAATAACCCCGCCACCCGGTTGGGCGAGGTTGTGCGCCTGCCTTGTCATTCCGAGCGCAGCGACGGTTCGACTTACGCTCATGGTTCGACTTTGGCTCACCATCCCGAGCGAAAGTCGAGGCAGGAATCTGCTTTATGGGGGCAAGGCCCTGCCCTACCCAGGCCAATCGAGGTTGTGGCACACTGAGTTGTTTCGATACGAGCGGAATCGATGGCTGAGCAGAGTCAGATTCGGAATTTTTCCATCATCGCGCACATCGACCACGGCAAGTCGACGCTGGCCGACCGCCTGCTGGAGCGCACCGGGGCGCTGAGCGAGCGCGAGCGGATGGACCAGGTGCTCGACTCGATGGACCTCGAGCGCGAGCGCGGCATCACCATCAAGGCGCACACGGTGACGCTGCGCTACCGCGCCCGCGACGGCGAGGAGTACCTGCTCAACCTCATCGACACCCCCCGCCAC
>DATEUS010000175.1:0-2009 GCA_035282985.1 Candidatus Acidiferrales bacterium | reverse complement strand
CTTCAGCATCCAACGACTTGGCGGCGATATCCAAAAGGGCGCTTTGGGCTTGCGCCACGCTGCTAATTTTCTGCCCCTTGAGGTGATCGATGAGGGTCTGCAGGGTGTAGGACGGCACCAGCACGCGGTTCACCACCAGGGTGGGCTGGATCTGTTCCAGCCAGGCCAGCAGCTTCCAGGGGCCGTCGGCGTCTTCCAGGGCGGCGGGCACGCGCAGCCCCACCTCTTCTTGCAGCATGGCAGCCACGTCTTCGGTGAGGTCGTCCTTGCTCATGATGCGGTCGCGCTGCGTGTACACCGTGGCGCGCTGCGTGTTGAGCACATCGTCGTATTCCAGCAAATGTTTGCGGGCGTCGAAGTTGGCGCCCTCCACACGCGTCTGGGATTGCTCGATGATCCGCGTCACCAGGCCATATTCCAGCGGCACCGAGTCGTCCATGCGCATGCGCGCCATGGCGGCTTCCACCTGGGCGCCGCCGAACAGGCGCATCAGGTCGTCTTGCAAGGAGAGGTAGAAACGCGAGGAGCCGGGGTCGCCCTGGCGGGCGGAGCGGCCACGTAGCTGGTTGTCGATGCGCCGGGCTTCGTGGCGTTCGCTGCCGATGACGTGCAGGCCGCCCAATTCCTTCACTTTGGCCATCTCGGCCACGGATTTGAGGAAGTATTCGATTTCGGCTTTGTAGATGCCGAACTCGTCCGGGTTCAGTTTCAGCAGCGCGTCCTTCTGCTCTTCGATGGTCAGGTTGGACGGTTCGAGGTGGCCGGCCTTGCGCAGCACGCGGCTCACCGCCGAGAGCACCTCTTCAGCGATCTCGCCGCCCAGCTTGATGTCCACGCCGCGGCCGGCCATGTTGGTGGCGATGGTCACCGCGCCGAAGGCGCCGGCCCCGGCGATGATCTGGCTCTCCTCGGTGTGTTTGCGCGCATTGAGCACCTGGTGGGGCACTCCGCCCTGGATCACAGCAGACAGTCGGGCGCTGTGCTCCGGCTCGAGGCCCAGCAGGGGCAGCAGGCGGGCCAAATTTTCCTCGCTCTGCAGGTTGAGGTTGATGTTCAGCTCGCGGGCGCGCTGGCGCAAGTCAGCCGCGTTCAGTTTCTCCAGCGGCTCGTAGAGGAATTGCAGTTCGGGGATGACGAAGCCGTCATCCGTCTTGTTGTTGTTCTGCAGCCAGACGGCGCGCAGCAGCAGGGTTTGCAGCAGGCGCTGGATGGCTTCACCGCGCAGCCGATTGGAAAGCAACTCGGAGCTCTCCACCGAGGTGGTGCCCACCAGGATCGGCCGCCCGGCCACGTGCACCGAGGCGATCTCTTTGACGATGGAACGCAGCTTGGCTTCCTTGGTGCGGTAAACCACGTCGGGATAGTCTTTGCGCTTCCACAGCACGGGCAGGTACTCGGGGTCGTTCTCGCGGGCGTAATAGGTCACCTTGTAGCCCAGTTCGTCTTTGCCTTCCACCACCACCAGGTCCGCATCGGGGCGGGCGGCGTTGAATTCCACATTGGAGGGCAGCCCCAGCGCGTCCAGTTTGTAGATCTTGTCGAATTCCTCGGCCTCGGTGAGGGCCGTGCCGGTCATGCCGGCCAGCTTTTCATACATGCGGAAATAGTTCTGGATGGTGATGGTGGCGTAGGTCACGTTCTCGGCCTGCACCTTGGCGCCTTCCTTGGCCTCCACCGCCTGGTGCAGCCCGTCGGACCAGCGCCGCCCGGGCATCAGCCGCCCGGTGAACTCATCGATGATGATGACTTGGCCGCCTTGCACCAGGTAATCCTTGTTGCGCTTGAACAGGAACTGCGCCCGCAGCGCCTGTTCGACGAAGCCCATCAGGCGGGCTTGCTCGGGGCTGATGTCCTCCGGCCGTTCCGGGTCCCGCAAGGGGGTGCCGAGCAGCTGTTCCAGGTGCACCTCGCCGAGCTCGGTGAGGGTGACGGTGCGGTCCTTTTCGTTGACTTCGTAATCTTCGGGGTTCAGGCGTTTGACCACCTCGGCCATGCGTTTGTAATGCTCG
>DATEUS010000174.1:0-2145 GCA_035282985.1 Candidatus Acidiferrales bacterium | reverse complement strand
CAGCACCAGATCGGCTAAAGCGCGGATGAAAGCGGGCGAATCGTTCAGCGCCGGCATCATCTCAAACCGGGAGAAGCCCAACCGCGCTGCCTGTTCGCGGGCTTCGAGGTCGATTTCGTGCAAGGTCTCGATGTGGTCGGTGACGAACGAGATCGGAATGACCAAAATGTTGCGGGTGCTGCCGGCCCGCAGCCGTTCGAGCGTGCTGTGCAGCATCGGCCCGAGCCAGCGGCCGGGGCCGACCTTGCTCTGGTAGCAGAGACTGGAGGGATTCGACCAACCGCCACATTCCATCACCAGCCGCACGGTGGCTTCGGTTTGCTCTTGGTAGGGGTCGCCCTCCTGAATGACGGACTCCGGCACGCCATGGGCACTGAAGAGCAGGTGCACTTCGGCGCCGACGGGGAAGCGCGTCAAGGATTGGTTGATGTTCTCCGCCAGGGCGTCCAGGTAGAGCGGGTGCTGGAAAAAGTGCGGGATCACGGCGACGGGTAGGTGGTTTCCCGCCCCCTGGTAGCGCCGGTTCCATTCGTTCAGGCTGCTGCCCGTGGTGACACGGGAATACTGGGGATAGAGGGGCAGCAGCACCAGTTGGTCGAACCGCTCGCGAGCAACAGCAGCTACCGCCTCTTCCGTCAGCGGATGCCAGTACCGCATCGCCACGAAGACGCGCGCCGCAACTCTACTCGAGAGTTCCTGCTCCAGTGCCGCGGCTTGGCGCCGGGTGAGCTCGATGAGGGGAGAAGCGCCGCCAATCTCCGCGTAGTGTTTCTTTACCTTTCCAGCGCGGTTGCGGGCCACCAGCCGCGCCAGCGGCTGCCGTGCCAGCCGGGCGAAAGGGAAGTCAATGATGTCGGGATCGGAGAAGAGGTTGAAGAGGAAAGGCTCAACCGCGTCCAGCGAGTCGGGACCGCCCAGTTGGAAGAGGACGACGCCCAAGCGTTTTGGGTTGAGGGCGTCGCGGCCGCTCATGCTTGTACCGGCTTCTGCGTCCGCAGCCGCTCGAGCGCGGCGATGACCGCCTGGGTGAATTCTTCCGTCGAGGCGCGGCCGCCGAGGTCACGGGTCAAGTGGCGCCCCTCCAGATAGACCGACTCGATGGCGCCCTGCACCAGGGCAGCGGCCTCGGTTTCGCCCAGGTGCTCGAGCAGGAGGACGGCGGACAGGGTAATGGCGGTGGGATTGGCCAAACCCTTGCCGGCGATGTCGGGCGCGCTTCCGTGCACGGCTTCGAAAACCGCGTACTCGTCGGCCATGTTGGCCCCCGGCACCACCCCCAGGCCGCCCACCAGTCCCGCGCAAAGGTCGGAGACGATGTCACCGAAGAGGTTTTGCAGGAGCAGAATGTCGTACTTCTCCGGCTGCATCACCAGTTGCATGCAGGCGTTGTCCACGATGAGCTCGCTGTAATTAATGTCGGGGTACTCCTGGGCGATGCGCCGCACACAGCGCAGGAACAGCCCGTCGGAGACTTTCAGAATGTTGGCCTTGTGGATGGCACAGATGCGGTGGCGGCCGTGCCAGCGGGCGTACTCAAAGGCAAAGCGAGCGATGCGGGTGGAGGCGCGCTCGGTGACCACCTTCAGGCTTTCAACCACGCCGGGGACCACCGTGTGCTCCAGCCCGGCATAGAGGTCCTCGGTGTTCTCGCGGACAATGACGATGTCGACGTTATCGAAGCGGGTCTTCAGCCCGGGGAGGTTGCGCACCGGGCGCACATTGGCATAGAGCTCCAGCGCCTGGCGCAGAGCTACATTCAGACTGCGGTGGCCTTCGCCCACCGGAGTCGTTATAGGGCCCTTGAGCGCGACGCGGTTGCGGCGAATGGACTCCAGCCAGTCAGTGTGGAGGTGGTTCTCGTCACGACGGTCGGCTACTGTCGGGGCGGCTACTTCTTCCCACTCGATACCGACGCCGGTGGCGGCCAGAATCTGCTGCGCGGCGGCGGCCACCTCCGGCCCGATGCCGTCACCGGGGATGAGAGTTACACGATGCACAGATTCTCCCACACACGCCCTGAGAAACGTTGCATTCTAGGTCAAAAGCGCTGAGGGCCGCAATACACGCCGCCCCGGCGTGGAGAACCGGCTTGCCTTGACAAAGCATCCAATCAATTGCATCATTAGGACTGTAGAAGGGCGCAGG
>DATEUS010000173.1:0-2818 GCA_035282985.1 Candidatus Acidiferrales bacterium | reverse complement strand
GCTTGGCCACCGGGGGACAAGGACGCCTAGCCCTGAAGCGTTCCCGTACGGCGCAGCTCCCGCAGCAGGAAGATACCCAAGAGCAGCAGCAGGGGGGCCGAGGCGGCCCCGGGTACGTAGCCGCCGAAAACCACGGTGCCCGACAGGTGGCCGATGCCATTGAGAACTTCGATCACCCCGGCCAGCCCCGCCAGGAAGAGCGCCCAGCGCCGGCCGGCGTAGACGAACGGCGAAGTGCCCAGGAGCGCAGCAATCAGGGTCATATTGATGACGGCAAACGTTTCGGCGCTCATGCGGAACTGCGGGATGGCGGGGACGTACTGGTGAAAGAGTCCGGTGGCCGTCCAGAAGAAGTCGTAGAGGTGGCTGCGCATTTCTTCAATGCTGTGGGCCGTCTGCGCCACCCCCAACAACAGGTAGAGCGGCCCGACGCGGGACGGCGGCGAGGAAACATCGCTCACGGTTGTCCTCCCTCAACGGCGGCTGGTTTGGGTTTTCCCCAACTCCATCGCGAAGCACCTCCTCCTACCCGCCGAGCCCGGTGGCTCCTGCCACCGGGACGCCAAGCTACCGGCGGCTGGTTTCGGTGTCTTCCAATTCCACGGCGAAGCACTGGTTGAAGCGGTTGGTCAGGTTCATCGTCCCGATAACCAGGTTCAACTCCACCAGGTGGGACTCGCCGTACCATTTGCGCAAGGCCTGGATGTCGTCGTCGGTGACGCTGCCGGGCGCGCGCGTCAGTTTTTCCGCCAGGCGAATGACGGCCTGTTCCCGTTCATCGAAGAGGCCGGAAGCCTGCCAGTCGTCGCGTGCCAGTGCCGCCACCTGCTGCCCGCTCAAGCCCGAGCGCTTCGCCGACGCGCTGTGCTGGGTGGCGGAATAGTGGCAGCCGTTGATGAGGGCGGCCCGCAGCGCCGCCAGCTCCTTGGTCTTTACGTCCAGAACGCCACCAGTCCACAGCTCCCTGTAGAAATTGGCGAAGGTGAGCAGCAGTTCCGGGCGGTGGGCCAGGGACTTGAAGAAGTTGGGCACACTGCCGAACTGTTTCTCGGCGGCGTCGTAGAGGCTGCGCAGCACCACAGCGGCGCGCTCGCGAGGAATGGTTCGGATGCGGGCCATCAGACCTCCACTCTCAGAGAGTTTTGGGCGGGGGCGGGAAGTGGTAGATGCCGGCGGCAAACAAAGCCGCGACCAGCACCTGAAAATAGCCGAAGAGAATCCACTTGACCATCAGCATCCCCGTCACCGGATAGACCACATATTGCGTCAACGCGACCGGTACCAGCAGCGTCCCCACCATCAGCCCAAAGCGCAGTCCCTGCCCTACCCAATTCTTCGCAGGCTCGTAGCCCTTGGCGTACAGCAGGCACAGGGCGAGGGCGAGAATCAGGTTGCCCAGGTAGACCAGCGGCATCAGCCGGAGGAATTCTTCCGGACTGCGGAAAACGTGACGCACGGCCTCGTAGTCATCCTGGAGCAGCACCTCGTGGATCACATAAGCGAGAGCCGAGTAAACCACGAACACCACAATCACGGCGATCAGGTACTTCTTGGCGTGCATGCGCGCTCCTTCCCGCATGGTTGGCGGCGAGCTTTCTGGGTTGCTGCTGGTTCGTTATAATCCTACCCAAAGGGAAGCGCAAGAAGGGAAAGAGATGGCAGGGGTAGAAGAGATTGGCGTCATCGGCGGCGGGCTGGCCGGGTCGGAGGCGGCCTGGCAGGTGGCGCGCGCTGGCTTGCGGGTCGTGCTCTACGAGATGCGCTCCGGGCGCTCGACCCCGGCGCACAAGACCGACTGGCTGGGGGAGCTGGTCTGCTCGAACTCTCTGAAGTCGAACCTGCCCACGAGCGCTTCCGGGCTGCTGAAGGAGGAACTGCGACGCGCGGGCTCGCTGTTGATCCAGGTGGCCGACCGCTCGGCGGTCCCCGGCGGAACCGCGCTGAGCGTCGACCGGGAGCAGTTTGCCCGCGGAGTCAGCGAAGCCATCGCCGCCCACCCGCTGATTGAGGTGCGACGGGAGGAAGTCGTGGCGGTGCCGCGCCACTCGCTCGTCATCGTCGCCACCGGTCCTTTGACCTCGGACGCGCTCTCGGCAGACATCGCCCGGCTCACCGGTTCCGACCATCTCTATTTCTACGACGCCATCAGTCCGATCGTGGACGCCGAGAGCATCAACCCCAACAAGGTCTTCCGCGCTTCGCGCTACGGCAAGGGCAGCGCGCCCGGCTCAGAGGGCGACTATCTCAACTGTCCGCTGACGCGGGAGGGGTATGACCGCTTCGTCGAGGCGGTGCTGGCAGCGGAGGAGGTCGAGAGGCACAGCTTCGAGCCGGCGCGCTTTTTCGAAGCCTGTCTGCCGATTGAGGAGTTGGCTCGGCGCGGGCGCGACAGCCTGCGCTTCGGGCCCATGAAGCCCGTGGGACTCACCGATCCTCGCAGCGGCCGGCGGCCCTACGCGGTCGTGCAACTGCGCCAGGAGGATGCTCGCGCCTCCAGCTACAACCTGGTGGGATTCCAGAATCACCTGAAGTTCGGCGAGCAGAAGCGCATCCTGCGGATGATTCCCGGCCTGGAGAACGCCGAGTTCCTGCGCTACGGCCAGATACATCGCAACACCTATATCAACGCGCCCGCATTGTTGCTGCCCACCTTGCGGCTTCGTGCCCATGAAAACATTTTCGTGGCGGGACAACTGTGCGGCACCGAGGGCTATGTGGAGGCGGTGGCCACGGGCCTGATGGCCGGACGCCACGCCGCTCGCCTGGCGCGGAGAGAAGAGCTGGTGCCGCCGCCGCGGGAGACGGCGCTGGGCTCGCT
>DATEUS010000172.1:0-17489 GCA_035282985.1 Candidatus Acidiferrales bacterium | reverse complement strand
CGTGCGGCTCGTTATAGAGCACGGCGGCTGGTCGCATCCCTCCAACCTCTGCTACCAGAGCAAGGTCGGCCCCGGCCGCTGGCTCGGGCCGATGCTGCACAGCACGCTCGAACGGCTGCGGGCCGGCGGCACCCGCAACATTTTGGTCATTCCCATCTCGTTCGTCACCGACCACATCGAGACCTTGCACGAAATCGACCTCGAAGCCCGCGAACAGGCAGCGCGGTTGGGCTTCTCCCGGTTTGAAATGATGCCGGCGCTGAACGATTCGCCCGCTTTCATCCGCGCTTTAGCCGATCTGGTGCTGAAAGCGCAAAGATTAGAACTTTCAAAAGGCGCAGATCGTCTCTTGACACTCGCAAGCGCAGATACTATAGAATCCTAGTTCTCTCAGGCCCGGTTTTTCGGTTACGAGTGGTTTTTCAGCGATGACGGACGCAGAAGCCAAAGACCACAAGACTGCCGGCACAGCGCCAACTGCCGCCAAAGCCCAAAAGGCAGCCGCCACCAACGGCAAACCAGTCATCGAGCCCGTCAAGCTGCGCCGGCGCGTCATCTGGGCGATGATCTGGGGGTTCGTGGCCGCCAATGCCTTTATGATCATGCGCTTTTTCTTCCCCCGCACCCTCTTTGAGCCGAAAAGTATTTTTACCGTTGGCACTCCGCCCGACTTCGGTTTGGGCGTGGATACCCGTTTTCAGCAGGCCTACCGCATCTGGGTGGTGCGCAAGCCGGAGCGGCTCTTTGTCATCTATGCCCGCTGCACCCACCTCGGCTGTACCCCGGACTGGAAGGAAAGCGAGAACAAGTTCAAGTGCCCCTGCCACGGCAGCGGCTACGACAGCGACGGCATCAACTTCGAAGGGCCGGCACCGCGCCCGATGGACCGCGCCCACGTGGAGCTGAACGCCCAGGGGCAGATTGTGGTCGACGTCAACCGGCTCTACACCTGCGAGCGGGGCAAGCCCTGCCACTTCGACGACGAAGGAGCCTATCTGGTCGTGTAGGCCGTAGCTACAGTGGCCCGCACGAACCAACAGGGAGAACTGGATGGCTGAGGAGAACAAGCAAAAACCCAACAATCAGCAGGAAAAGAAGGCCCTGACCGCCCTCCTCGATCAAACCAAGGAACAGGCCAAAGCCCTCAAGCAGCGCGCGGTCGAAGAAGCCAAGACCTACGCTGAGCCCGAGAAAACCCAGCTCTACCGCTCCATCTTTCGGGTCAAGCACGACGACCAGCCCCGCAACCGCGCCCTCAGCGTGCTCAGCAACGTTTTCTTCCACCTCCACCCCGCCAAGATCAACCGCGATGCCGTCCGCTACGCCTATACCTGGGGGATGGGCGGAATCACCTTCTATGTTTTCCTGGTGCTGACTGTCACCGGCGTCCTGCTGATGTTCTACTACCATCCCACCAAGGTGCAGGCCTTCCGCGACATCCTCTACCTGGAGCACGACGTCCCCTTCGGCAAGCTGCTGCGCAATATGCACCGCTGGGGCGCGCACCTGATGGTGATCACCGTCTGGCTGCACATGTTCCGCGTCTTCCTCACCGGCTCCTACAAGACCCCGCGCGAGTTCAACTGGAGCATCGGCGTCATTCTCCTGGTTCTGACCCTCCTGCTTTCCTTTACCGGCTACCTGCTGCCCGATGACCAGTTGGGCTTCTGGGCCATCACCGTAGGCACGAGCATGGCTCGGGCCACCCCGCTGCTGGGCCACGAAGGCCCCTTCGGCCCCCAGTTGGGGATGACGCCGTACAATGACGTCCGCTTCGCGCTGCTCGGTGGGTCCATCGTGGATGCCAATGCCCTGCTCCGCTCCTACATCTGGCATTGCATTGCCCTGCCCCTGGTGGCCGCGGTCTTTATGGGCGTCCATTTCTGGCGGGTGCGCAAGGACGGAGGCATTTCCGGCCCGGCCCCGGTGGTGATGGAGTCGGAAGTCAAAGAGCCCCGCCCCGGCCCCACTCCCGTGATCATGAAGCCGAGCGGCATGCGCGAAAGCTGAGGAGATACGATGGACTGGCATCAACTCTGGGAAATCGCCGCCGCGCCCGACAACATCCCTATTGTCGCCCTGCTTTTCCTCGTGCCTTTTTACACCTGGTACGGGCTCCGCCAGGCGCTGGAGAACGACCGCCTGCTCGCCCGGCTGGAGTCCGACCCCCAGATGGCCAAGACCCACCACCGCAAGACCTTCCCCTTCAAGCCCGGCTGGCCGCGCGAGGTGCATGTCTGGCCCTACCTGATGCGCATCGAGTTCCTGGCCGCCATCATCGTCACCTTCATCCTGATGGTGTGGTCGATCACCCTCAACGCCCCGCTGGAAGAGCCGGCCAACCCCAACCTGACCATGAACCCGGCCAAGGCGCCCTGGTACTTCTTGGGACTGCAGGAAATGCTGGTCTATTTCGACCCCTGGATCGCCGGCGTGCTGATGCCCACCCTGATCATCATCGGCTTGATGGTGATTCCCTACATCGACGCCAACCCGCTCGGCAACGGCTACTACACCTTCCGGCAGCGACGCATCGCCATCCTTTCTTTCTGCTTCGGCTTTCTCGGCCTGTGGGTGTTGATGATTATCATCGGCACCTTCATTCGCGGGCCGGGGTGGATGTGGTTCTGGCCGGGACAAACCTGGGATCACAACCGCCTCGTCTTCGAGGTCAATCGCGACCTCCACCAGACCTTTCCCTTCAACTACCTGGTTCCCAACCACTGGATTCCGGTGGCGCTGTTCGGGGGCACGGTGCTGGCGCTCTACTACCTCGCAGCCGGCTACTTGGTGCACAGGCTCATGACCGGCAACGAGTTCACGCGCAAGATCTACAAGCGAATGAGCCTGCTGCAGTACCTGACCATCCAGTTCTTCTTCGTGACCATGGTGGGTTTGCCGGTCAAGATTGCCCTGCGTCTGCTGTTGCGCATCAAGTACGTCTGGGTCACGCCGTGGTTCAACGTCTGATGCGTCATCGCTCTGCCCGCGAGGAGGCCGCGCGTGCCTGAAGAGCCTGTCCACGACGACCCGATTGTCAGCCAGTCGATGAGCGGGCCGCTGCTGGTGGCTTCCCTGCTGCTGATGGTCTCGCTGGCCTGGGCTCTCTACGACGAGTTCGTCGGCCTGCGCCCCTGGAAGAGCTACCAGGAACAGTTCGTCCACCTCTACACCCAATACCTGGAAAAGACAACCACCGAACAGGCCGCCGCCGAGCAGGCTCTGCGGGGGTCCAGCGCCTTCCGGCAGATTGAACAGCGGTTGAAGGAAGCGGAAGAGGCCGTCGCCCCACAGGTGAGCGCGATCGACAGTGAGGTCAGCCTGCTCGACCGCCGCATCGCCATCCTGACCGACCTTTTCGCCACTGCCCGCGGCGAAGTCACCGCGGTCATCTACCGGGCCGAGACCACTTCCAGCGAGGCGCGGCGGAAACGTCTGCTTGAGCAGGCGGAGAGAATCAAGCGCGGGCCCTTTGAGGCCAGGCTGCCCGTCCCCGACGGCACCCTCGAGCGCGTCAAGTACAATTACGACGAGCTCGACACCGAGTACAACCGCCTGAAGGCGCGCAAGTCCTCCCTGATGGCGGAGCGGGTGAAGCTGCTGGAGCACGCCACCGCTTTGCGCAAGGAGCGCGACGCTTACATCCAGGAGCACCTGGTGGGTCTGACCGAGCAGCAGATGCGGGCGCTGCTGCGCAAGATGGAGACCTTCGACATCGAAATCAAGCAGATCCACATTGTGCAGACCGACCTGGTGGACCGCTGCGAGTCGTGTCACCTGGGCATCCGCGAGCCGCTCACATTGACGGCGGCGGACCTGGGCGGCGAGAAAGCCTTTGCCAGCCATCCCACCCCGGATTTGCTGCGGGTCCACGATCCCGAGCGCTTCGGGTGCTCGCCCTGCCACGGCGGCAACGGCCGCGCCGTCGCCAGCGTCATCCAGGCCCACGGCCGGTACAAGCACTGGCTCTGGCCGCTCTACGCCCGGGAGAATGTTCAGGCCGGCTGCCAGTCCTGTCACGCCCGCGATATGGTGCTCGAACACGCTGAGGTGTTGAACCGCGGCAAGGAGCTCTACCGGCTGCGCGGCTGCATTGGTTGCCACCGCTTCGAGGGCTTTGACGACGAGCGCGAGCGCCTGCAGGCGGCCCGCCAGCGCATCCGCGATCTGCAAACGCAGAAGGCTGAGGACCAGCTCGAGATCGACCGCAGCATCCGCGCCGGCGACCGGGCCGCCACCAACGAAGAAGCCCAGCGCTTCTATGCGCGCGCTGAAAACCTGCGCGTGGCCTCCAGCGGCATCGACGCCGAAATCGAGCAGCTCCGTCTGCGCACCCGCGACCTTTTGCTGGAGGAGAAAGTCATCGGACCCAACCTGAAGGAGATCCGCCTGAAGCTGCACCGCGACTGGATTCCGGTCTGGATCACCAACCCGCACGAGTTCCGTTCCACCACCAAGATGCCCCGTTTCCGCCTGGAGAAGGACGAGGTGCAGGCGATTGCCGCGTTTCTCTGGCAGGCGGCGATCCCCGGCGAGTTGCCGCGGCAGCCGCGTGGCAACGCGGCCCGGGGGAGGGAGCTGGTTGAGACCCGTGGCTGCCTGGCGTGTCACGCCTTGGGCGAGGGCGAGAACGCCGTGGGTGGAGACTTCGCCGCCAACCTCAGCCGGGTCGGCGAGAAGGCCAACTATGAATATCTGGTTCGCTGGATCGCCAATCCGCGCCAGCGCACCCGCCCTTACTGCCCGCTGGAAAAGCGCGACCTGACCCCGGAAGACTACGCCAAGCACGCACTCCCCTTCCGCTTTGACCGGGAAAACGCCGTCTGTCCCAATGACGGCGAGGAGCTGCGGGTCGAGCATATGACCGTCATGCCCATCCTACGGCTCACGCCGGAGGAAGTACGCGACATTGCCACCTTCCTGATGACGCAGCGGCGGCAGGACCCGAGTTCCTACGCAGCAGCCGACTACATGGAAGACCCGGGGCTCGTTGAGCGCGGCAAGTCGCTGGTGCGCAACTATGGCTGCGCCGGTTGCCACGAGATCGCCGGCCTGGAAGAAGAAGGTCGCATCGGCACCGACCTGACCGCCGAAGGGGCCAAACCCATCGAGCGGCTAGATTTTGCCCTGCTCACGCACGACGCCAAGCGCGAGGACTGGTACGACCACAAAGGCTTCTTCGAGCGCAAGCTTTCCAATCCTGCGGTCTTTGACCAGGGCAAGGTGAAGGAGCCGCTCGAACGCCTGCGCATGCCCAAGCCCAACATCACCCCCAGCGACATTACCGCCCTGACCACTTTTCTCCTCGGCAGCGTCGAGCCGGGCTACGGCTTCCCTGCCGACTACATCTACCGCCCCACCGACCGCCGCCGCGATATTCAGGCCGGCTGGTGGGTCGTCACCAAGTACAACTGCATGGGCTGTCACCAGATTCGCATCGGACAGCCTTCGGTGCTGATGACCTTGCCCGCTTACCAAACCCCGGAGGGCAAGGAAAAACTCCCGCCCAGCCTGGTGGGCGCCGGCGCCCGTCTGAACCCGGAATGGCTGGCGAAGTTTCTGGCCAACCCCGCCCTGAGCGAAACCGACATCCACCGCAACGGTGTGCGCAGCTACTTGGAGGTGCGGATGCCGACCTTCGGCTTTACGGTGGGTGAAATCCAGACTCTGGTCCGGTTCTTCGGCGCGCTCTCGGCCCAGGCGCAGCCCTACATTCCCCCCACGCTTGAGCCTCTGACCGATCGAGAGATGGTAATGGCGCGGCAATTGTTCACCCATCCGGCGGCGCCCTGCCTGCGCTGCCATGCCACCGGCAACCCGGTCCACGATCGCACCGTCAACGCCCCCAACTTTCTGCTGGCCAAGGAGCGCCTGAAGCCCGACTGGACCCGGCGCTGGCTGCTCGACCCCGCCAGCATCATGCCGGGGACGGCCATGCCTTCAGGCCTCTTCCGCCAGGAAGGAGACCACTGGGTCTTTTCCGGGCCGCACCCAGAGAGCTTCCGCGGTTATCGCGGCGATCACGCCGAGTTGCTGGTGCGCTATCTGTTCCAGATTACGCCGGAGGAGCAGCGGCGCCTGGTGGGGCAACTGGCTTCGGCTGCCGGCTCACCCAACGCCCCCGCCCGAGAAGTGGCGCGCTCTGTGGTAAAATCCCATTGACGCTTTCTCTCGGAACTGATTTCTCAAAGAGAGGGTATGAAAGAATGACAATGACACGCAAACTCACGGTCAGTCTTCTCGTTCTGCTTCTGCTGGTGCTGGTGGGTTGCGCGCGCGAGGAAACCAAACCGGCGGAGACTCCCGCGCCCACGGCCGCCCAGACGGCGCCGCCGGTCGATCCGGCAACCGCAGCCACCATTACCGGCAAGGTAACCTTCCAGGGCACGGCCCCGAAGGCCAACCGCCTGCGAATGGACGCCGATGCCGCCTGCACCAAGATGCACGCCAGCCCGGTGCTCTCCCAGGAGGTCGTGGTCAACGACAACGGAACCCTGCGCTGGGTGTTTGTCTATGTGAAGGAGGGACCGGGGAACCGCCCCTTCCCCACCAAGAAAGAACCGGTGGTTCTCGATCAGAAAGGCTGCCTGTACGAGCCGCACGTGGTGGGGGCGATGGTCAACCAGGAAGTGCAGATCCTGAACAGCGACCAGACCACGCATAACATTCACCCCGTGCCCGCCAACAACCGCGAATGGAATCGCTCCATGCCGCCGGGGTCGGACAAGCTGGTGGATAGCTTCGCCCGCGAAGAGGTCATGATCCCGGTGAAGTGCAACATCCATCCCTGGATGCGCAGCTACATCGGGGTGCTTAAGCACCCCTTCTTTGCCGTTACCGGCGCGGATGGCAGCTTCACCATCAGCGGCTTGCCGCCCGGCGACTACACGCTGGCCGCCTGGCAGGAGAAGTACGGCACGGTGGAACAGAAAGTCACGGTGGGCGCCAAGGAAAGCAAGGAAGTGGAGTTTACCTTCTCTCCCAGCAGCGGCGCCGGTGATTAGGAACCGCAACGCACCGACTTGTTTCGGCAAACCTGCCCTGCTCCCCGAAAAGAGGTTTTCTTCGGGGAGCAGGGATTTCTATGACTGCTCACTCGGATGAATAGAGAACAAGAGAGCGAGGAGTACAGCCGTGGGCGGCACCGTTTTGTTCAAGTGACCGCCGCCTGCACCTTCCTGCTCCTGATTGTCGGCGGACTTGTGACCAGCAACGACGCCGGGTTGGCCGTGCCCGACTGGCCTCTCTCTTACGGCACTTGGCTTCCCCCCATGGTGGGCAACATCGTCTACGAGCACGGCCACCGCATGGTGGCGGCCTTTGTCGGGCTGCTGACTGTCATTGTCGCTGTTTGGCTCTGGCTGCGCGAGCCCCGCCGCTGGGTGCGTCGGCTGGGGCTGGCGGCCCTCGCCGCCGTGATCGCCCAGGGGCTTCTCGGCGGCATCACCGTTCTCTTCCTTCTTCCCCGCCCGGTCTCGATCGCCCACGCCTCGTTGGCGCAGATCTTCTTCTGCCTGATGGTGAGTCTGGCCGTCGTCACCGGCCCCGGCTGGCGAACGGAGGCAGTCAGAACGGACGACACCGGCAAGCCGCCACTGGTGGATCTCGCTTCCGTCACCACCCTGGTGATCTTTGTGCAACTCATCCTGGGGGCAGCCTACCGCCACTCCGCTCTCGACGTTCTCCCCCATCTCGTCGGCGCGGTGGTGGTGACGATCTTGGTGATTCGTGCGGTCAGGCGTATCCGGCAGCGTCACACCCGGCAGACTCCGCTTCGACGCGCAGCGTGGCTGCTGGCCGGGTTGCTGACCCTGCAGCTTTTCTTGGGCCTGGGCGCCTACTTGACTCAACTTGCGGCAGCCAAAACCAGCCAGCCTCCGACTGACATGGTCGCACTCACCGTGGCCCACCTGGCCGTGGGGGCTTTGCTGCTGGCAACGAGCGTGGCCTTGACGTTACATGCTCACCGTCTCCTGGCCCGGCCCGGCGAAGCCGTTTCCTTGTCGGCCGCGGGCGAAGAAGCCGCCGCATGAAGACCCGCGCCTACACGCTGCCGGTCGCCCCCGGGATTCCCCGCAACCGCTGGGCAGACTACCTGGAACTGACCAAACCCGACGTCACCTTGTTGGTCGTGATCAGTGCGGGGGCGGGTTTCTACCTCGCATCTTCTGGCCCGCTCGATTGGCTGCTTCTCTTGCACGCCTTGGTTGGAACCACGCTGGTCTCCGCCGGAACCGCCGCCTTCAACCACTATCTCGAACAAGCCGATGACGCCCGGATGCGGCGCACGGCGCGGCGGCCGTTGCCCTCCGGTCGCTTGGAGCCCGCGTCGGCCTTCTGGTTTGCCGCCGCGCTCTCTGCCGGCGGCGTGCTCTATCTCGCCCTGTTGGTGAACCTGCTGGCCAGCGCGCTCGCTTTTGCCACCTGGGCCAGCTACTTGTTTCTTTACACACCACTCAAGAAGAAAACCGTACACTGCACGGCCGTGGGCGCATTCCCCGGCGCCATGCCGCCGCTCATTGGCTGGGCAGCGGCGCGGAACGCCCTGAACGCCGAAGCTTGGATTCTTTACGCCATCCTGTTCCTGTGGCAGTTCCCGCACTTCTTGAGCATTGCCTGGCTCTACCGCGAGGACTATGCCCGCGGCGGCTTGTTGATGCTGCCGGTGATTGACCCCTCCGGGCGCGCCACCGGGCGCCAGGTCACCCTTTGTTCGCTGGGCCTGCTGCCCGTCGCACTCTTGCCGACGCTGCTGGGGATGTCCGGTCCGCTTTACTTCTGGGGCGCGTTGCTCCTGGGGATGGGCTATCTGGCATTTTCCTTCCAGTTGGCGAGAATCCCGTCCAAGCTGCACGCCCGGCGGCTCTTGCAGGCCTCCATCATCTATCTTCCGCTCTTGTTTGCTCTGCTGATGCTGGACAAGCAGTAGGATGAATCAGCCATTCGCCATCGAAGTCGAAAGCCTGACGCACGCTTACGGTTCGCGCCGCGCCCTCGATGACGTGAGCTTTGCCGTCGCTCCCAGCGAGATCTTCGGACTGCTGGGGCCCAACGGCGGCGGCAAGACCACTCTGTTCCGTGTGCTCGCTACTCTCCTTTCTCCCACCGCCGGCCGAGCCCGCATCTTCGGGGAGGACACGACCCGCAATCCCCTGGCCGTGCGTCGGCAAATCGGCGTCGTCTTTCAGTCGCCCAGCCTCGATGGCAAGCTGACGGTTGCAGAAAACCTCCGCCACCAGGGACACCTTTATGGCCTGCGCGGCGAGGCCCTTGGCCAGCGGATGAACGAAATGCTGCGCCGCATGAACCTCACCGACCGCACCGCCGACCGCGTTGAAACCCTCTCCGGCGGCCTGCGCCGGCGGGTAGAAATCGCGAAAGGACTCCTCCACGGGCCCAAGCTCTTGCTGCTGGATGAGCCCAGCAGCGGCCTGGACGCCGGCGCGCGGCGCGACCTGCGCCTCTACTTGCGCCAGTTGCGCGATGACAGCGGCGTCACCGTCTGCCTGACCACGCACTTCATGGGCGAAGCCGACAGTTGCGACCGCCTGGGGATTCTCGACCGCGGCCGGCTGGTTGCGCTGGACTCGCCGGATTCGCTGAAGAAGAAAATCGGTGGCGACGTTATTGTCCTTGAGACCGCTGCGCCGGAGCGCCTGCGGGAGCAAATCCAGCAGCGCTTCGGCGGGGAGGCCAGCGTGCTGGACGGCATGGTGCGGCTCGAGCGCCAGCAAGGTCACCGGTTCATTACCGACCTGGTCGAGTCCTTCCCCGGGCAAATCGACGGCGTCAGCCTGGCCAAGCCCACGCTGGAGGACGTATTCATCCACGAGACCGGCCACCGTTTCTGGGAGGAAAACCAACCTGCTTCCACTGGCTGAGACGCTGCCTATGCGAGAAATCATTGCCCTGGCATTGTTATGCTTGTTGCTGGCTGTCGGCCCTCTGGCCGTCCTGGCCTGGGCAGCCGTTTCTGGTTCCCTCTTCTCCATGGACGGCCTCTTGCTGGCCACCATCTGCCTGACGCTGGCCGCAATCTTTGGTTTCTGTTTTCTGTGGCTGGCCAGGGACGGCGGCCTCTGGGAGATGCTCAAAAGTCACCGCGCCAGCTCGTCCCACTCCAAAGAATCCCACGGCAACCAGTAAGAGACTCTGCGATGACAGACCGCCCGACCGCTTCCAGCTTCTGGTTGGCGGTGGCCACGCTGTGGTGGCGCGAGCTCGTCGGCTTCTACCGCCATACCAGTCGCGTCGTGGGAGCCTTGGGCACGCCGGTAGTTTTCTGGCTTCTGATCGGGTCGGGCATCGGCAGCTCGTTTCGCCTCGGTGACACCTCGGGGCAGATGAACTATCTGGAATACTTCTTTCCCGGCACAGTTGTGCTCATCCTGTTGTTCACCTCGGTCTTTACGATGATGTCTGTCATTGAAGACCGGCGAGAGGGCTTCTTGCGCTCGGTACTGGTGGCGCCGATTCCCCGCTCCAGCTTGGTGCTCGGCAAGACCCTCGGCGGCGCCACCCTGGCGCTGCTGCAGGGATTGGTGTTCGTCTTCCTCGCGCCCGCTGCCGGGATTCCCCTGGGATTGACGGAGTTCATCTACGCCGCCGGCGCGCTGTTTCTGGTCGCTCTGACCTTGGCCGGACTCGGTTTTCTGCTGGCCTGGCGGCTCGATTCCGTTCAGGGATTCCACGCCGTCACTACCCTTGTCCTGCTTCCCTTGTGGCTGCTCTCCGGCGCTCTGTTCCCGGCCTCCGGCGCCTCGCCCTGGATTCGTTGGCTGATGATGCTGAACCCGCTGACTTACGCGGTCGCCCTGGTCCGCCGGGCTTTCTACCTTGACCTTGCCCCCGTTCCCAGCGGCGAGCCCTCACTGACTGTCGCCTTGGCGGTGACCATCGGGTTTGCCCTGGCGACTATCTTGGCGGCATTCTGGGCGGCTGAAACTCCGACCGAAGGCGACTGGGGCTGATGCCTGCTGTTTCACTAGAAGCAGTTGCATGACCTCCGCAAGGCGAGTCAGGGCTTCAGCCCTGACAGCAAAACGACTAAAATCAGGGGCCTTAGCCCCTGAGGCCTCGCGCTTCTAGGGAAACACACTGTGATTCCCCTTTCCACCTTGCCGGCGCTCAATGCCTCGCTGAACGCCACCAGCGCCCTCTTGCTGATGGCGGGCTACTTCTTCATTCGCCGGAAGAGAATCACCGCGCACAAAGTCGCCATGATTTCCGCCTTCGTTGTCTCGACCCTCTTTCTGGCCTCCTATCTCTACTATCATTACCACCACGGCTCCACTCCCTTCCCCGGACACGGCTGGGTTCGCCCTCTTTACTTCACCATTCTCATTTCGCACATTGTGCTGGCGGCGGCCATTCTTCCCCTGGCGCTCATCACCCTGTCCCGCGCCTGGAAAGGAGAATTCTCGCGGCACAGGCGTATCGCCCGCTGGACCCTGCCGCTGTGGCTCTACGTCTCCGTCACCGGAGTGGTGATTTACTGGTTGCTCTATCGCGTTCCCTGGTAAGTATCACAACACAGTTGACCCTGCCCGCTCGCTGCGGGATGATAGACAAAGAAGAAGAATTGGGCAGGAGTGACGCCATGAGATGCCCGAACTGCGGGAAACAACTGAACAAGGCCGAGCAGCTCTGGACGCTCACCCACGGCCGCAAGCAGTGCCCGAACTGTTGGGCGGCGGTGCGGTTTGCGGCGCGACCAGGAGAGCAGCACGTGCACTCCTCCAAGACAAAGAAAGGAGCGCACGGGCGCCGGGGCGACCGCCGACTGGTGGCCTGAAGCCTGCCTCCTGTCTCTGCATCGGGTCGGCTAGCGCCCGAGAAAAGCTTTGGTCAGCTCCAGCAGCCGCTCCAGGTCATCGATTGAGTTGTAGAAGTGACAGGAGACCCGCACGCCCCTCACCCCGGACGTGTAGCGCACCGAGACGAGCACCTTGTGTTCGAGCAGAAGCCACTGTCATTCTGAGCCTGCCTGCGGCAGGCAGGCGCAGCGAAGAATCTGCTTTTCCCCTTGCTTTCGTGCGCTTCCGAACCTCACCCCTCAGGACATTCGTTATGCAGTCCTCAATAGCCCCTGGGCCTTGGTTGACAGCTCCAGCGCCATCCACTATAAGCAAAGAGGGACGAACCGAGCCTGCGGCGACGCGCTGCGCGCGTGCGACTCGGCCGCCCCCGCGCGGAAACATTCTTGAGCCAGCCTGAGGTCTCTTCTGGACTCCCCTCCCCGGGCGCAGCCGCCCGACGCCGACCGCCTTTTCTGCTCATGCTGTTCCTGGTCCTGATGGTCCTGGTGCCGTTCCTGTTCTGGCGCGGGACCTGGTTCGGCCGTCCCCTCAGCGAGAAAGAGACCGGCCAGTACTTGGGCGATACCCAGCGGCCCCGCCGCATCCAGCACGCGCTGGTGCAAATCGCCGAGCGAATCCAGCGCGGCGAGACGGAGGTCAAGCGGTGGTATCCGCAGATTCAAGCGCTGGCGGCGCACGAACGGCCGGAGGTGCGCTCCACCGTCGCCTGGGTGATGGGACGGGACAACCAGTCGGAAGAATTCCACGAGACGCTCGGCCGCCTCTTGCGCGATCCTGACCCCTCCGTCCGCCACAACGCTGCGCTCTCTCTGGTCCGATTCGGCGACGCGAGCGGCCGCCAAGAACTCCGCCAGATGCTGCTTCCCTACGCCGTCAGCGCGCCGCGCCACGGCGTGCTGGTCATTCGCCTCAAGGAAGAGAATCCGGTCAACTCGGGAACGTTGCTCGGCCGAATTCAAGCTGGGGAGGAAGTGGGCGAGCTCCGCTCTCCCTTACCGGGGGCAGTGCGACACTGGCAGTTCAAGAACGGTGAAATCGTGCGCACGGGCGACGTGGTGGTTTTCCTCTCCCCCTCCGAGGACCACGTCTGGGAGGCTCTGCGGGCGCTTTACCTGGTGGGGCAGACGGAAGACCTGGAAGCAGTTGAGCCGTTTGCTCGCGGTGTGGCAGGAATGCCGGAACGAATTCAGCAGCAGGCGCGCTTGACGCTGGAGGCCATTCGGCGCCGCGCGGGGGAAGAAAACCAAACTCAGGGAGGCAGTGGCCCGGGCTAGTACGGCAGCTTGCCGTGCACCGCTTCCCATTCCTCTGTGGGAACCATGTCAATGGCATCCCACGGGCACCCTTCCAGGAAGGCACCGTCGGGGCCCTTGCTGGTGCACAGCTTGCAGCCAATGCAGAGCAGGGGATCCACCTCGATGCGGCCGAAGGGCGGATGGTCCGGATCAGGCACCCAGTACATGCAATCCTGCACCGGGCAGTAGTCCACGCAGGCGGGCGAGCCCGCGCAACCGGTGCAGCATTCGTTGATGATCGCCAGAATCTTGGGAACTTTCTTCCGCTGGGTGGTCAGTCCCTCTGAGCGGGGCTCCTCCTTCACCACCTCGCACGGAACATACTCGGCTTGCAGGGTTGCCTGAGTTCCCATTCACTTCCTCCCGGTGAGCAGCGACGAGCGGTTGATTCTTGCAGGAGGAGCCGCTAAAGTCAAACGGCTCTGGCTTTATTCCCGCAGCCGGGCTGTGAGCGCCGGCGGCAGATTTACGCGCGCTCAGTCCGCTCTGAGCCTGGCTTTCCTCAAGCTCTTCTGACCTTAGACACGCACACTTCCGCCGCCAGTCGGCCGGAACGGATGCAGTCGGGAACCCCCACGCCCTCGTAACCGTTTCCGGCGAGGAACAGCCCGTGGTGGCGCGAAAGGCGTGCGCGGATGGCCGCTAGGCGCTGCTGGTGTCCGACTGTATATTGCGCCATGGCCTTCGGCCAGCGATAGACTTTCGCAAACAGCGGTTCGCCGGCCATCCCCAAGATTCGCTCCAGCTCGGCGCGGACGGTGGCTGTAATCTCTTTGTCGCTCAACTGCAACACGGTCTCGTCGCCCATTCCCCCCAGAAAGCAGCGCAGCAAAACGCGATGGGATGGAACCCGCCCGGGAAACTTGTGGCCCACAAAGGAGCAGGCCCGCACCCGCCCGCCTTCCTTCTGCGGAACCAGAAAGCCGAAGCCGGCCGGCAAGGGCTTGACCTTGGCGGCCTCGTAACCCACGGCCACAATCACGGAGGAGCTGTAGTGGACATCCACCAGGGACCGAGCCATCTCGGTGTCCAGCTCGTGCAGCAAATGCGCTGTCTCCCGTGCCGGCAGGGCGAGGATAACAGCGTCGGCGGTGAAATCCTGCTGTCCCTCGATGTGCAGGCGGTAGCCGCTGGTGGCCGCGTCTGCTGTCACCGCGGTCACCTGTCGCTGGCAGAGAATCCGTTCCTCCGCCAGATTCATGCGTAAGGCCACCACCAACGTCTCCAGGCCGTCACGGAGAGTGGTAAACAATGGCGGCCGCACGGCCGGTTCACTCTGGGGCGAGAACGCCTGCCTGTTCCGCTGACGAGCGGCGCGGTGCATGCCTCGGACCAAGCTGCCGGACTCTTTTTCTATCGCTGCCATGCGCGGCAGCGTCGACTGCACACTGAGGTGATAAGGGTCGCCGCCGTACACCGCCGTCAGCAGCGGCTCGACGATGTTTTCCAGCAAGCCGCGGCTGAAATGCCGCTGGACAAAGGCGGCTACGGACTCGTCCCGCGGTGTCGGGCCCGCGCGCCTGAATACTTCCGTAACCAGGGCCAGCTTGTCGCCCAGCGAGAGCAGCGGCGTGCCCAAGACCGAAAGCGGACGGGTGGGAACCATGAACTCGAACCCGTCGGGGAGCGGGACGAGCTTGCCTTTGCGGAGGATGAGCGTTCGCCGCTGGTGGTCTTCGGAGCCGACCAGTTGCGCCACCAGGCCCAGACGCTGGCAGAGCGCCAGAGCCTCGCTCTTTTCGGTGAGAAAAGCGTCGGGCCCGGCCTCGACCAGACAGTCTTCGATGCGCTCGGTGCGAATGACCCCGCCCAGCCGATCACTGGCCTCGAACAAGTACTCTTCGACGGGCGCACCGGCCTGCCGCGCCTGTGCCAGATGGTAGGCGGCAGTCATGCCGGAAATGCCGGCTCCGATGACGGCGATGCGCTTGGTTTCCACCAGAAATCTTCAGAGAGTCAGGGTCGCCGGGACCCCGTGGCCAACCTTATCTGTTCTTCGGCCACGGCGGCCAGCGCTTCAATCAGCAAGGGACTGTCGTTGAGCGACTCGGTGCGCCACAGCGTCAGTCCCTTCTGGCCCGCGTAACCCCGGAAGGCAATGTCGATGTCATAGAGCACCTCTACGTGGTCGGCCACGAAGCCGACAGGAGCGATCAGCACGTGACGGTGCCCGGCTTCAGCAAGCTGGTCAATCACCGCTTCGACGCTGGGGCCAATCCAGGGTTCGGCCGTCATCCCCTGGCTCTGAAAGGCAGCCTGCCAATGAGCGCAGCCGGCGGCGGCCACCACCCGGGCCATGGTCTGCCGGACCTGCAACTCGTAGGGATCGCCAGCCGCAATGGTCTTCTCCGGAACACTGTGCGCCGTGAGGATGACGGGGACCTCGGTGCCGGCGGCAGCTTGCGCGCGGTCCAACGCGATGCAGAGTTTTTCCGCCAAGGCCCGAATGAACTGAGGCTGGTCGTGCCAGCTTTCAACGAAGGCGACGGCCATGAAGGAGGCCGTCTGTTCCAGAGCATTGGCCAGATAGGAGCGGTAGAGGCCCACGCTGGTGCGGGAGTTCTGCGGCGCCAGACAGAGCACCACCAACCGCTTGACTCCGTCTCGACTGATCTCCTTCACCGTGTCGGCGATGAACGGGCGCCAGTTGCGCATCCCGACGTACACCGGGCGGTTCAGGCGCGCGGCCAGGGCTTCGGCCTGCCCCCGGGTATGATGCAGGAGCGGCGAGCCCCCGCCGATTTGCGCATAGCGGTGGGTAATCTCTTCCACTACCGGCGCAGGCAACGGACGGCCGCCGCACACATTCAGCAGAAACTCTGGAATGTCCTCCAGCTTGTCGGGAGCGCCGTGGGCCAGAAGCAGAACCCCCCAACGGTCCGGGCCTTCGTGACTTTGAACTGAATCAGCCAACACTCTTGTCCGTTCGCTCTTGCTGAGCGGCCGACAACTCGTGCACCCACTCGACCACGGCGCGTACATTTTTCACCGGGGTGTCGGGTAGAATGCCGTGACCGAGATTGAAGATGTGTCCGTGGCGGCCCGCAGCCTGGTTGAGAACCTCCTGCACGCGCCGCCGAAGTTCCGTCTGCGGGGCGAACAACGCCACCGGATCCAGGTTTCCCTGAATGGCGGGCCGGTAACCGACTTCCTGCCAGGCGCGCGCCAGGGGAATGCGCCAGTCCACACCCAGGGCGTGCGCACCGGCCTCTTGCATGGCCCCGAGCAGAGCGGCCGTTCCTGTCCCGAAGTGAATCACCGGCACGCCGCGCCGCTGTACGGCCTCGATGAGCCGCCAAGAGTAAGGCAAAGCGTAGCGGCGATAGTCCTCCTCCGACAAGCAGCCGACCCAACTGTCGAAAAGCTGCACGGCGGCCGCACCGGCTTCCACCTGGGCCAGCAAGTAGGGCTCTAGCACGGCGCAGAGCTTTTCCATCAAGGCGGCCCACAGCGCCGGCTCCCGGTAGAGCAAGGTTTTGGTGTGGACAAAACTGTGCGAGCCACCGCCCTCCACCATGTAGCTGGCCAGGGTGAAGGGAGCCCCGGCAAAACCGATGACCGGAATGCGGCCGCCAAAATGTTGATGGACGCGGCGAATGGCCTCGGCGACGTAGCCCAACTCCCCTGCCCCATCGCTGCGCAGGCCGGCGATGGCGCGCTCATCCCGCAGCGGGTTTTCCAGAACCGGTCCCTCGCCCGCCGCAAAGCGCAGCCTCATGCCCATGGGTTCGACGGGAAGCAGGAGGTCGGCAAAGATGATGGCAGCATCAACGCCAAGCTTCTCCACCGCGGTTACCGTAACTTCGGTGGCCAACTCCGGGGTCTTGCAGATTTCCAGGATGCTGTGGCGGGCGCGAACCTTGCGGTATTCGGCCATGTAGCGGCCGGCCTGGCGCATGAACCAGACCGGGGTGGCGTCGACGGGCTGGCGCCGGCAGGCCTTCAGGAACCGAGACTCAGATTGAAGCATAGAAAAACTCTACCACAGGTCAGCGCAATTCGTAGGGAGGCAGAGGCAGGCCGGGGAACGCTAGTCCTTGAGATCAAGGGTCTTCTTCAGATTCCAGGTCAACTCAGGCGAAAGCTCGGTGATCTCCATTCCCTCGTGCACAATCACCTTGCAGGAAAGCACTGCCCGCGCCTTTTCCTGGAGGCCGGGGATCTGGTAGGAGACGCGGCAGGTCTGGCACTCCTGGTTCCAGCAGAAGCGCCCATAAGGAATGGTCTCGGGGCTGAGGTATTGAAAACAGCGCAGGAGCATGTTCTTTTCCGGAACGTCGAAGCCCTTGCCCAAGACTTTCATCCTCACAAGCCGTTCGAAGGGACGAAAAGGACTTACACCCACGGAGTGTCCTCAGCAATGCGCAGGTATTGC
>DATEUS010000171.1:0-4917 GCA_035282985.1 Candidatus Acidiferrales bacterium | reverse complement strand
TCGACAAGCCACTGAATCAGCTCGTGCGAGGCGATGCGCATGGCGTCTTCCAGCGGGCGGTAGCTGCCCACCGCCATCAAGTAGTGTTCATCTTCGATTCTCGGCACCGTGATGCGGCGGCCCTTGAGGAGGTCAACCGTCAGGGTGACGTTCATCGGAACTTCGACGGCGGTGCCGGAGATTTCTCCTTCGCCCTGCACGGCGTGGCCGTCGCCCAGGTAGAGCAATGCGCCGGGGACGTTGACCGGCAGATAGATGGTGCTGCCGGCGCGGACTTCGGGCGTATCCATGTTGCCGCCGTAGAAGCCCGGCACGATGGTTGAGCGGGCTTCGTCATCGGCAGGGGCCACGCCCAGGCAGCCAAGGAAGGGATTCAGGGGGAGCTTGATCTTTAAGTCGGAGTCGAGGGCAGAGAACTCCGCTGTTCCGGCTTGCTTCTCGATGCGATAGGTCCACAGGCGTTTCGGGATGGACTGGTCCAGCATAGGTGTGAAGGGGGTTTTGGTCAGAGCGCCGAAACCGGGTCCGGCGAGACTGTAGCCCACCTCCGAGGCCGGCTCGACCTTGATGAGTTTGACCACCAGGGTGTCGCCGGGCTCCGCCCCATCGATGTAGAAGGGACCGGTGTTGGGGTTGGGGCGGAAATCCCACGGGGAGGTGTTCTCCGGGTCGTAGATGAAGTCGTTGAAGGCGCTGTGGGTCCAGGTTTCGAGCCCGTCGCCCGGTTTGAGGTGCAGGACGGGTGGGGCGGTGGCGAAGGTGTATTTCAATTCCTCCGGCTTGGGGACGTAGCGGCGCGTTTCCGCCGCAGCGGCCAGCGCCACCACCAGAATGGCCGCGAGCAGGGAGAGAACGGTAGAACGCGGGCAGTGCCGAGGTGGGAACCTAGACTGTAAGAGCATGCTTGCCCCTCCCGTACCCGGCACCTAGTACCCGGTACTGAGTACTCATTCTTCCTTCGTTGCCTCTTGGATTTCCTTCATGATCTGCTCAACCCTATCTGCCCAGGGAATTCGCTGTCTCCGATGGCGAAAACTGGAACGGCCCGCAGCTTTCATTGCCTGGGCGAATTTCTGGATCATCTTGGCCGTCATCTCGCACTGTTCGCTGGCTTGTTTGAACTGGTTCTCGGATAGGTAGGTTAGATCACGGGCAAGGTAGAGCTGCGATTGCAGCTCAGTGAGTGAGCCTTTAGCGATGAACAGGAAACGCTAGAATTCTTCGTTGGTCCCCCGGCCGAAACCTTCTGCAATGTTGGACATTACTGAGACCGCTGCTCGCCGCATCTGGTTCCGCAGATCGGAATCCCGGAACGAGGGCTGGGCGGTCAACTGATAAGTGAGGTTGGAAAGGGTCCGCGCCTGCTGCCACATTCGGAGGTCTTCGAACCGTTTGGCGGCAGGCATGTACTCGGTACCTAGTACCTGCGTACCTCAGATGATGTTGAGGCGGCGGCCGACACGCTCGAGAATCACGAGCGCTTCTTCCAGCTCTTTGCGCTTGTGGGTGGCGGTGACAATGGTGCGGATGCGGGCCTTGCCTTCGGCCACGGTGGGGTAGCCGATGCTCTGCGCGAACACGCCTTCTTCAAACAACTGGCGACTGAACTCGTGGGCGCGGGTGGCGTCGCCGACAATGATGGGCGTGATGGGCGTCTGGCTGACGCCGGTGTCGAAGCCGAGCTTCTTCAGGCGGCGCTTAAAGAACTTAGTGTTGTTCCAGAGCTTTTTGATGAGCTTCTCGCCGTCGGGCGAGTCGAGCAGCTCAAAAGCCGCCTGGCAGGTGGCAGTAACGGAGGGCGGGTGCGAAGTGGAGAAGAGAAACGGGCGCCCGCGGTGGTAGAGAAATTCGATGAGGTCGCGCGAGCCGCAGATGTAGCCACCGAGCGAGCCGACCGCCTTCGAGAGCGTGCCCACCTGAACGTCAACGCGGCCGTGGACGTTGAAGTGGTCCACAGTGCCGCGGCCGCCCCGGCCCAGCACGCCGCTGGCGTGGGCGTCGTCCACCATCATGATGCAGCGGTATTTCTCGGCCAGGTCGCACAGCGCCGGCAGATCGGCGATGTCGCCGTCCATCGAGAAGACGCCGTCGGTGATGAGCAGCTTGTGCCCATTCCAGTTGTGGTTTTCCTTGAGGATCTCTTCGCAGTGATTGAGGTCTTTGTGGCGGAAGATCTTTCGGGTGGCCTTGGACAGTCGGCCGCCGTCGATGATGCTGGCGTGGTTGAGCTCGTCGGAGACGATAAGGTCGTTCTCGCCCAGAATGGCCTGCACGGTGCCAGCGTTTGCAGTAAAGCCTGACTGGAAGACCACCGCGGCTTCAGTGTGCTTGAAGCGAGCGATCTGCTCTTCCAGCGCCAGGTGGATGTCCATGGTGCCGGCGATCGTACGCACCGCCCCCGAGCCGACACCGTGGCTCTTGATGGCGGCAGTCGCAGCCTTGCGCAGCTTACGATGGGTGGTGAGGCCGAGGTAGTTGTTGGAGGAGAGATTGATGACGCGCTTGCCGTCGAAGACGGAAACCGGGAGTTGCTCGCCCGCCAGGACGCGCAGCTTCTGGTAGAGCCCTTGCGCTCTCAGCTTCTCCAGCTCTTCGTGCAGGTACTGCAATTGGGATCGCGTGCCGGCAGGAGCCTCCATGGCCCATCCTCCTTCCGGATTATTGTGGGGCGCCGTTGGGGTAGAGAAGAATCTTGGACGCCTGGCCCTGGCCGAGCAAATCAAAGGCGTGTTCAAAGCGCTCCAGAGGCAGGCGGTCGCTGATGATGGGTTCGAGGTCGAGTGCCCCGGCCTTGAGCAGAGCCAGCATTCGGTACCAGGTGTCGAACATCCGCCGGCCGAAGATACCCTGGACAGTAGCGCCCTTGAAGATAAGGTCGGGCACGAGGTCAAGCTCGACCGGCTGGGCGGGCAGGCCGAGCAGAGAGAGCCGGCCGCCACCACGCAGCATCTTGAAAGCCTGCTGGATGGCCTGCGGGTTGCCGCTCATCTCCAGGACAACGTCGGCGCCGGCGCCGCCCGTGGCCTCGCGCACGGCCGCCACCACGTCAGTCTCTTTAGGGTTGAAAACCTCGGTCGCGCCGATTTCTCGGGCCAAGTTGAGGCGGGCCGGCTTGATTTCGATTCCGTAGACAGCGGTGGCGCCGCAAGCCCGAGCCACCTGGATGGCCATCAGCCCGATGGGCCCGCAGCCCACCACCGCCACGGTTTGCCCGGCGATTTCTCCGGCGAGCACGGAGTGGACGGCGTTGCCCAGTGGATCGAGCAGGGCCGCATAGTCGCGCGGGATGGCAGGGTCGATGGGCAGGATGTTGGAGGCGGGGATCTTGACCTGTTCGGCGAAGCAGCCGTCGAGGTCGATGCCGATGATTCTCAAGTTCTGACAGATGTGCTGCTGACCGATGCGGCATTGCAGGCAGTGGCCGCAGGCCACGTGCATCTCGGCGCTGACGAACTGGCCGGGCTTGATGGCTTCGACCTCGCTGCCCACCTGATCCACCGTGCCGCAGAACTCGTGGCCGAAAATGAGCGGCGGGTGGATGCGCTGGCGCATCACCGGGTCCCAGGAATAAATGTGCAGGTCGGTGCCGCAGATGGAGGCGGCGTCCACGTTGACCAGGACATCGTTGGGGCCCAGCGTCGGCCGCTGCCGCTGCTCGAGGGAAGCCCCCGGCTCGGAGCGGGTCTTGACCAGAGCTTTCATCGTTGGGGACATTGGAATTCAGGCGTTGCGTCAGGTAAGACATCCCATCCTAGCACACAACCGCCCCCCCTAGGCCCAATACTCGACTTCCCCGCGCCAAAGGGCCTACATCACGCGCCGGCGCAACTGTTCCAGCGCCTGCTGGGCCAGAGCGTAGTCCGGCTCAATCGCCAGCGCCTGTTGGAAGAACTCGCGAGCGCGGTTGAGCTGGTCCTTGGCCAGATAGACGCGGCCCAGGTTGTAGTGCGGGTAGTGGTAAGAATCGTAGCGTTTGGCGCGCAGGGCCTGCTGGAGCCACGGAATCGCCTCGTCGTACTGGCCTTTTTCGATCAGGTAGGCGCCGATGTCGTTGTAGGGGTTGCCGAATTCGGGGTCGACCTGAATGGCTTTCTTGCACTCTTCGATGGCCTCCTCGGTTTTGCCCTGGAAGTGATAGGTCCAGCCCAAAAAGGTGTGAGCCTCGGCAGTGGGATAGGTGGCCAGGGAGCGCTGGTAGAGTTCGACCGCCAGGTCGTAGTCGCCCTCCATCTGGTGTTTGTAAGCCTCCTGGAGAAGTTCCCAGGCGCGGCTCAGCTGTGGGTGGTTCATGGTCGACGCCTCGGTCCGACCCGCCGTGAGTAGCACAGGGTTGGATAGTTGTCAACGGTGCGGCGTCGCTGCTAGGATGCGCGTCTTCGGGAGGGGCCTATTCTATCGCTGCTAGAGTTGACGCTGGTGTTTGCCGCCGGCGCCTTGGTGACCGCGGGGTTGGCGGCGCTGGCCCGCTGGTGGGTCACGGTGCTGTTGGAGCCGCGCGGGCAGCGGCTCGACCGTTGGCGGCGGCTCTGGTTCCATCCGGAGCGCGAGCTCAGCTTTTTTCTGGAAGCCTTTTTGATTCTGTCTTTCCTCGCCACCTTTGCCAGGGCCTACGGTTTGTCGGCCTGGGTGGTGGCGGGGGTGTTCGTTGTCTGGGCCTTGCACCTGCCGTCAGACACCTGGACGTGGATTCGCGTGCGCTTGCGGCCCCAGGGGACATTAGCCCTGCACCAGCGCGGGTTCTTCCTTCTGGATGGCGGCCCTCTGTGGTTACGGACAGTTGCGGCCCTGCTGGCCGCGGGCCTCTACTTGCTCGTCCCGCCCCTGCGCGCCGTGATTGACTCCCTGATGGGCTTCCTACTCAGCAATCTTCGAGGCTGGTTTCCTTAGGGGAAGGACCGTTCTTGAAAAATTTTATTT
>DATEUS010000170.1:0-2283 GCA_035282985.1 Candidatus Acidiferrales bacterium | reverse complement strand
AGACGACAATCTACACGCTGATTGCCCGCGGTCGCGGCGGCGAAGCACAGGCCACCGCCACTTTGACTGTCGTGCAGCCACCGCCGCCTCCACCCCCACCGCCAGTCGAGCCGCCGCTGGTCGATCTCTTTGCCGAGAACGTGCGCGACATCTTCTTCGACTTCGACAAAGATGACATCACGCCCGAAGCCGCCAACGCTCTCGAGCGCACGGCGTCGTTCCTGCGCGACTACCCGCAGGCGCGCATTCTGATTGAAGGCCACTGCGACGAGATCGGCACAGATCAATACAACTTGGCCCTGGGCGCCCGGCGCGCCGAAGCCACCCGGGACTATCTGGTTTCGCTGGGTGTCTCCGCCGCTCAACTGGATACCCTCAGCAAGGGACGGACACGCCAGTTCTGCTCCCAGTCGATGAAGGAAGACTGCCGGCGGCTCAACCGTCGCGCCCACTTCGTCCTGCAACGCTAGCCTAATCCCTACAGGAGTGAACTGACGGCCGGTGTCAAAAGCCGGCCGTCAGTTTTTCTCGCCTCAGTTTGTTCTTCCAGGAGGGAATACGGGTCAGCCGCAGGCCGGTAGCTCGTTCGGGCCAAGGCTCAGCGGGCGATAACGTCCCGCCCTTCTTCCGGGCGCGGAACCACAATCAACCGCGGCTGGCGCTGCTTGCCGCGGCCATTCAGGCCGCGCCAGAACTCGACCAAGTAGCGGGCGGCGCTCACCAGGGCGAAGAACACCACCAGCCACAACGCCACCGTGCCCATCGCCGCCAGGATTTCGTAGCGGCTGCTGAGGATGAGCAGAGCCGCGGCGCACACCTGCAGCACCATCTTGATCTTGCCCAGATCGGACACCGGGACGGAAAAACCCTGGGCGGCGGCGATGGCGCGCAGGCCCACCACTACTACTTCGCGCCCGAGGATGATTACCACCATCCAGGCCGGCGCTAATTGCAGCTCCACCAGGGTGATGAAGGCGGCGGCGATGAGCAGCTTGTCGGCAATGGGGTCGAGCACGACGCCCAGGCCGGTTACTTGCCGGCGTCGCCGGGCCACATAGCCGTCAAGCCAGTCAGTGAACGCCGCTCCCAGCAGGATCGCTACGCCCCAAAGCTCAAAATTCTCCATCCGGGTCAGCAAGACCACTACCATGAAGGGAACCAGGAAGATCCGGATCAAAGTCAGACTGTTGGGGATGTTCATACGTCTCAATCGGGCGTGGTCGGTGCCGCCGGTGCGAAGCCTCCTAGGCGCTCAGGGCAATTCCCAGCCTTTGAGCGCGCACTATACCTGTGGGCCACAAACCGTGTCAAATCAAAAGGTCGCTGCCTCCGAAATGTGCAAAACTCGCAGCGGCCAAGGGCTTCCTACGTCCCACTCCAATGGGTGGGACCGTGCGGGGATGCTGCTCCCTGCCAAGCTAACCTGCGTTCTGGCAATAGGTTACGAGGTTCGGAATCGGTTAAGTCCACGATGCAGCAAAGGTGGATTCTGTCCGCTGAAAATGCGGCCAACTGCGCATCCACAGTTTTTTCCACAGGAAAAACTCCTTTGCTAGCAGCAAGTTGGCCTGTCTCGGAGGTAGGTAGTCACAGAAAAAGCCGCCGGGTAAGGGCGCGCTTGTGCTCTTTGGCGCACAGCTACGTTTCCACCGTGAATTCTTCCAATTCCTGCGCCACCGAAGCGGGCAGTTCAGCCTCAATCCACACTTTTCCGTCGCGAAATTCTTCCCCCAGCACGCGCCCGCGCTCGTGCACGAGGGCGCGCCGGCGCCCATCGGCGGAGGAGAAGCGCAAAGCCACGCGCACGGGCCGATCGCCCGGCAGCAGCTCGTCGAGTCGAGCGCGCAACGCCTCCAATCCTTCTCCCGTCAGCGCGGAAACGAAAACCGCGCGCGATGAATTAGCCAATCCCCCTCGCGCGTCTTGCTCCAAGCGGTCGATCTTGTTGAACACCTGCAGCCGTGGCGTCTCTTCGAGCCCCAGTTCCGCCAGCACCTTGCGCACCTCCTCGTCCTGCTCGGCGTGCAAGGGGTTGGCAACGTCGGTGACATGCAAAATCATCGCCGCCTCTTGGACCTCCTCCAGCGTGGCGCGAAAAGCCGCCACCAGACCCGGCGGCAGTTCGCGGATGAAGCCCACCGTGTCCGAGAGCAACGCTCGTCGGCCCGATGGCAGCGCAATGGCCCGCACCGTGGGGTCAAGGGTGGCGAACATCTTGGCCGAAACCGGCACCTCGGCCCGCGTCAGCGTGTTGAACAGCGTTGACTTGCCCGCGTTGGTGTA
>DATEUS010000169.1:0-3433 GCA_035282985.1 Candidatus Acidiferrales bacterium | reverse complement strand
GTGGTCAGTATGAGCCTGGGCGGAACGGTCAAGAGCCGCTTCGAAGACATGGCCTTTCGCGACGCCTACAACATCGGCGTGCTCTCAGTGGCCGCGGCCGGCAACGCCGGCAACACCCAGAAATCTTACCCTGCTTCCTACGACTCGGTCATTTCAGTGGCGGCCATTGATTCCACCAAGCTGGTGGCGAGCTTCTCCCAGCAAAATGACCAGGTAGAGCTGGCTGCCCCGGGAGTGGCGGTGCGCTCGACCGTGCCCACGGGCACCGGTAAGGAGGAAAGCCTCACCGTGGATAGTGTCGCCTACGAGGCAGTGGGAATGGAGGGCTCGCCGAACGCCACGGGCACAGGTCCGCTGGTCGACTGCGGCCTCGGTACCACCGCCTGCCCTGGCGGCGGCGGCCAGGTCTGCCTCATCCAGCGGGGGAACATCACGTTCGCGGAAAAGGTGCAGAACTGCGAGGCTGGCGATGGAGTCGGGGCGGTGATCTACAACAATGCTGACGCTCTCTTTGCTGGTACGCTCGGCGGTACCGTCACCTCGATTCCCTCCGTGGGAATTTCGGGTGTCGACGGCCAGTTCCTCGCGGGCAACAAGCTTGGGGCGTCCGCCACGGTGAGCACCGGCCCGGGCAACTACGCGTTCTTCGACGGCACCTCTATGGCTACCCCGCACGTCTCCGGCGTAGCCGCTCTGGTGTGGAGCCACGACCCCACCTGCCCCAACGTCAACATCCGCCAGCTTCTGCGCGACACCACCCAGGACCTCGGCCCCGCAGGTCGGGACAATGCCTACGGGTACGGCCTGGTCCAGGCCAAGGCAGCGTTCGATGGACTTGCCAGCGCCTGTAGCAGCGGCGGTGGGGGCGGCCAGTGCTTTCTTCTTCCGAAAGGCGCTTCTTGCACACTCGACAGCGAATGCTGCTCTAACACCTGCAAGGGCAAGCCCGGCGCCAAGACCTGTAAGTAAGCGCACGCGCATCCAACCAGCGAAGCGTCGAACATTTGCGAGGGGTCGGCAACGGCCCCTCGCTTTTTGTTCCCAAGTCCACGCACCATCTTCCCTAGTACTAAAGTACCCTTGGCGGTCAGACAACCCTTCGCACACCATCCGCTTCTATAAATGGAAGAGGGCAATTCTGAAACGGGGGGTTCAGACATGAAGATATCATTACTATTCGGGACGACAGCGGTGGCGCTGCTGCTGGCGCTCGGAGCGGCTCCGACCACCCTGGCTCTCAGCAACAAGCCTCTGAGTGAGAAAGACACCAAGAAACTGCTTAAGGCAAGCGAGAAGGAGCTCAAGGAGGCGCGCAAGGCCAGCGAGCAGGGAAAGACTGAGGCCGCCGCCGCCCATGCCGCCCGCTTCACCGAGAACTTGGACCGCATCAACAACGCACTCGCGAGCGATGAAGTGCGCGAGAACGATGCCCTGGACGTGGCCGCGCGCGTGGACGAGGCTACGCTCAAACACATCCCTGTCCTTGAAGGTCTGCTGGAGACCGTTCCCGAACAGGCCCGACCGGCCATCGAACGTGCCCTGGAGGCCTCCCGCCGCGGGCATGACACCGCCACCGAAGCGATTCTCAACCATGGCCAAGTGAGCCTGCCTGGCGGGCTGCTCACCGACCGGACGGCGCGGCAGGCGATGGACAAGAACGAGGCGTTGCTCAAGCAGGCTGAGCGCGGCCGCCAGCGCGGCGACGAAGCTGCCGTTGGGCGCAGCGTCGAGCAGTTCACGCGCAACATCGATGCTGTCGGTCGCGCCATCGAGACCGATGCGGTGGACCAACGAGAAGCCATAAGCGTGCTCGATCGCGTCGACCGCAACACCCGGCGCCACGTAAGTGTCCTGGAAGGGCTGCTGGGACAGGTTCCCGAACAGGCCCGGCCGGCCATCGAGCGGGCCATCCAGGCGTCGCAGCGAGGTCAACAGGCAGCCACCCAGGCGCTGGCGCGCACGCCCGCCGCCGGTGTTCAGGCAGGCCGCCCTGGAGCCGCCGGAGCCCCGGCAGACATTGGTGGTCGCCCGACCGGCGCTGGTGGAGGTCCCCCAAGTGGCACCCCGGGCCCGCCAAGCGGGAGGCACGGACCACCTCACTAATAGGCTCCACGGGGACCGACAAGCTTCGTTTTGAAGAGGGGCCGTCGACGGCCCCTCGCTTCTTCTCTGATCGTTTTCCGCTCCGCCCGAGTTTTCTTGTAAAGCAAGAGCGCAAATGCTAAGCTGTTGGTAGTGGGGAGGTGACTTATGGCAGGAAATGGTGGTACCAAATTCGGCTACTTCCTGGTGGGAATCGGCATCGGCGCTGTCATCGGGCTGCTGTTCGCTCCGCGTTCCGGCGAAGAGACGCGCGAGTACCTCCGCGAACGCTACGAAGATACGCGCGACGAGGCCAAGCGCCGCATTCAGGACCTGCGGGAGCGCGCGGAGGAATACGCCGAGAAGGGAAAAGACTTCGTCGGACGGCAAAGAGAGTCGCTGGAAGCCGCCGTCCAGGCCGGCAAGCAGGCCTATCGCGAAGAGAAAAAAAAGGCGTAAAACCGCGCTGGGGTAAGCGAGACTGACGGTGGAAACCTACCTCACCTACCTGACGATCTTCGTCGGGCTCACCACCCTGGCGCTGGTGGCGCAGGCAGTCATCCTGGTCGCCACTTACCTGCGCCTGGCCAAGCTCGATGAAGAAACCCGCGCCCTGCGCCAGAAGCTCAGCGAACAGGCCGGTCCCATCCTCCGCAACGTGGACGAGCTCACTCTGACCGCGCGCGACAAGACCCGGCTTATTCTCGAAGACATCAGCGCTCTCAGCTACGACGCTCGGCGGCAGATGGAGAAGCTCGACCGCCTCACCGACGAGCTGGCCGACCGGCTGCGGCTCCAGATCATCCGTACCGACGAGCTGCTCAGCAAGGCGCTGCAAAACCTGGAAGAAGCCGGCACCGCCGTGAAAGAAAGCGTGATTGGCCCGGTGCGGGAAGCGGCGGCGGTGGTGCAAGGCGTCAAGGCCGCCATCGATTTTCTCACCGCCCGCCGCGAGCGCTCGCGCCGCCGTCCCGAGCGCGTGGACGAGGAGCTGTTTATCTAGTCGGTCACCGGCAAGAGATTCGCCCAGGCTGCCCGCTGCGGGCAGCCTTTTTGTGCCATGCCCACGCACCGAAACGCGGCTCTAGTTGTGTTCGCCCGCGCACCGAAGCGCGGGCGCGTCAAGACGCGCCTGGCGCCGCCGCTGACTCCCAACCAGGCCCTGACCCTGCACACCGCCTGCCTCCAGTCGACCGCTGCCCTGGCTGCTTCCCTGCCCCCGGCGGTGAAGTTGTACCTCTACCTGACTTCAAGAAGTCTGCCCGTTGCTCGGCGCGTGGCTCACAGACTTGGCTTGCCCCGGCGGCTCCAGGTGCGCGTGCAGGGTGGGGGCGACCTGGGCGCGCGGCTG
>DATEUS010000168.1:0-3732 GCA_035282985.1 Candidatus Acidiferrales bacterium | reverse complement strand
TGTTGCGCCGATTGCTCGGCTGGGTAGCGTGAGGGTAGGGACTTGGAGGAGAGGCTGATACGGGTCCCGCGGGCCTCCCCGCGGGCGATGGCGGCTGCCGTCCGAGCCGCTTCCAGCAGCCGCTCGAGCGACAGCTCGTTTGTGTAGGCGTAGCCGGTCTGCTCCCCGAGCACCACGCGCACGCCCGCGCCCAGCGCCACCGCTTCGCTCGATTCTTTCAGCAGCCTCTCTTCCAGTTGCAGTGAGGTGTGCTGGCGATGCTCGACGTAAACGTCGGCGAAGTCGCCGCCGCGCCCCAGGGCTTCGGCAATTGTCTGCTCCAGGCGGATATCGTCCACACCGTGTTGGGTGGCAAAGAAGGCCCTGACGCTCACATCTTCTCCGGTACTTCAATCCCCAGGAGAGCCAACGCCTGCGCAAGCTGCCGCTCCACCAGGCCCGTGAGCAGAAGGAGGAAAGTCTTCCGCTCGGGATCGGTTTGGCTGAGGATGTGGTGCTTGTGGTAGAAGAGGTTGAACTGCTGCGCAAGCCCGAAGGCCCACTTGGCGACCAACGCCGGCTCTTGCTGAGCCACCGCCAGAGCCGCCACGCGCGGCAGTTCGCTGGCCTCGAGCGCCAGAGCCCAGAGCTCATCGCCGTCCGGCGCGGCCAGAAAACGCGCTGCCGTCGCTGCCGGAACCATCTCCGCCAGCTTCTCTGGGCGCGCGTTCGGCTCGCTCTCCTGCCACTTGCGAAAGATGTTCCGCGCTCGCACCACCGAATACTGCAGGTAGGGTCCGGTTTCCCCCTCAAAGCTGAGGGCGTCTTTGAAGTCGAAGGCGATGACGGAATTGCGCGTGTAGCGCAGCATAAAGAACCGCAGCGCCGCTACCGCAATCTTGTGAGCTAGTTCCTTCTGGCAGGTCGTATCGAGGTCGGGATGACGCGCGGCAACCTCGCGCAGTGCACTCTCTTCCAGGGTGTCCAAAAGGTCGTCGGCTTTAACGCCCTGTCCCTTGCGGCCGGAGACTTCAACAAATGGCTTTTTGTCCTCTTCGGGGGAGAGCTCGATGCCCAGTTCACGGGCGCAGCGGGGCGAGAGTCCCACCATCTCATAAGAGAAGTGCACGGAGCGCGCGGCTTGCTCGGTGTACCCTAAGGACTCGACCCCGGCTGCCACGATGTCCTGCAGGTAGCTCTGCCGCGAATCGATGACGTTGTAGACGCTGGCGCCGGCGCCAAAACTGGGAGCCTCCTCCTCTCCGTTGGTCGTGCTCATCCAGACCACGTGGCCGTCAGGGTAGGTGTAGAACCGCCGGTAGCCAAAGTCCTTCCCCAACAGGCCCAGTTTCCACAACTGATACGCGATGTCTTTGCCCACGTAGGTGACGGTGCCGTTGGAGCGCACGATAACTTTGGCGTCATCGTAATCGTCGGGCCCTTGCGCTTCCTGGTCGGGATCGCTCGTGCGCATGACCCAGCAGCCTTTGTTCTTCCCCGTGGTGGCGAACTCGATGGCGCCGCGCTGCTTGAGTTGTTGGTACGCAGCATCCCAGAATTTCAGCGCCAGGATTTCACTCTCCCGCGGCAGTACGTCATACTGCACCTCAAGGCGCTGCATGGTCTGCAAATGGCAGCGAACGATGGTGCTGGAGACCAGCTCAGCTAGGCGTGCTGTCTCGCCCGAGCCCTCTTCGATGGCCTTCAGGGTCTCAGCCCGTTGTGCCAGCCGCCCCGAGTCTTCTTCGTAGTACTGGGTCACGCGGGCATAGAGGTTCCAGCAGTAGTGGTCCAAGCGCGGATGCGCCTGTTCCGCTAGCCTCTAAACTTGTGCCAGTGTCTTTTTCTCCAGGTGCTGAAAGCCCACCACGACGTCGGCTACTTGCACGCCGGTGTTGTCGATGTAGTTCTGCACCTCGACCCGGCGTCCGGCGAAGCGCAGCAAACGCACGAAACTATCGCCCAACACCGCGTTGCGCAGGTGGCCGATGTGGGCCGCCTTGTTGGGATTGATGTTGGTGTGCTCGATGATGACCTTGGCAGCAGCGGCGCTGAGGGACAGCTTGGTTTCACCCGCCGTGGTGGCGGCGTGGAACACGAGCCCGCGATCGAAGTAGAAGTTGACGTAGCCGCCACCGGCAACCGCGGCTCGCTCCACTCCACGGATTGCCGGCAGCGCCTTGACGAGCTCGCCGGCAATGTCGCGCGGCGACTGCTTTAGCCGCCGGGCCAGCTCGAAGGCCACCGGGCAAGCGGCGTCGCCCAGCTTGACCTGTGGCGGTTTCTCCAGGACCACGGTGTCGAGTTCCACTCCGAAGCGTTTGTTGACCGCTACGCGGACGGCATCTTGAAGGCTGCGGTGGAGTTGCTCGATCACGGGCGGCGCATCCTCGCTCGAAGAACCTCGAAGTATAGCGGAGCTTTGCACACAGCGTCAAAACGCCGCCCGCAGCGCGTCCGCGACGCCTGTGCTATAGTAAACGGCGCTTCCCTGCAAGGAGATATCCGTGGCTGCTCTCGAAGAGGCTCGACGCTGGTTGGCGGAAGCCGAGCGTGTCGCCGCGCTGACCGGTGCGGGTATCTCCCACGAGAGCGGCATCCCTGTTTTTCGCGGTCCGGGTGGGCTCTGGCGGCAGTATCGGCCCGAGGAACTGGCCACCCCGGAGGCCTTCGCGCGCGACCCACGCCTGGTCTGGGAATGGTACGACTGGCGCCGGTCGGTTGTGGCCGCGGCCGAACCCAACGCCGGACACCACGCTCTGGTTGAGCTGGAGCGGAAAACGCCGGACTTCACCCTGATCACGCAGAACGTGGACGGTCTGCACGACCGCGCCGGCTCCTGCCGCTTGCTGAAACTGCACGGCGATTTGTGGACCCTGCGGTGCACAGTCTGTTTCGCCGAGATCGTTGATCGTACGGTGCCGCTTGCGGAGATACCGCCTCAATGTGCCTGTGGGGGTCTTCTGCGGCCGGGCGTGGTCTGGTTCGGCGAGGGGCTGCCGCCGGGTGTGTTGCAGGAAGCTATACGGGCCGCGGAGCGAGCGCAAGTATTTCTGGTGGTGGGCACGTCGGCGGTCGTACAGCCAGCCGCCAGCCTGCCGCTGCTGGCACGACGCGCCGGCGCACGGGTCATCGAAGTCAACGCTGAATCCACACCGCTTTCACCCCTGGTGGATGCCAGTATTCTCGGCCCTGCGGGCGCCCTTCTCCCTCAACTGGTGGAGGCAACGGTTCGGCAATGAAGGTCTGTTACCTCGACTGCTTCTCTGGCATCAGCGGCGATATGCTGCTGGGAGCGCTGGTGGATGCTGGGCTGCCGGCTGCCACATTGGAGGCCGAGCTGCGCAAGTTGAAGCTCGAGGGCTGGACGCTGACTACGGAGCGCGTGCGGCGTGGAGAGATCACGGCGACAAAGCTGGACTTTCAGGTCAAGGAAACGCAGCACCACCGCACCTGGAAGACTATACGAGAGCTGATTCGCAATAGTGAGCTGAGCGGAACGGTTCGGGGGCACGCCGACAACATTTTCGCCCGACTAGCGGAGGTCGAGGGCGCGGTGCACGGCGTTGCTCCCGACGACGTGCATTTCCACGAAGTGGGCGCGATGGATTCCATCCTGGACATTGTTGGTGCCAGCGTTGCTGTGGACGCCTTGGGCATCGAGAGAGTAGTCGCCTCTCCGCTGAATGTGGGCGCGGGTATGGTCAAGACCGCCCACGGCGTATTGCCTGTCCCAGCGCCAGCGACGGCGGC
>DATEUS010000167.1:0-3585 GCA_035282985.1 Candidatus Acidiferrales bacterium | reverse complement strand
GCTGGATACGCTGGAGAAGAATATCGGTGAGGGGCGTACGGGAGTGGGGGGCAGGCCCCATCGGCTTTATTCCGAAAACGCAGGACTGGCAAAGAGCTCACGCAGTAGCCCTTCGATGTGGTCGCGCGTGGTGCGGAAGGCTTCCAGCCTTTCCTCCTCGCTGCCCTTCACCATGGCAGGGTCGGGCAGGTGCCAGCGCAGCCGGTCGACGCGCGCCGGCAGAACCGGACATTGGGCATCGGCTTCGGCGCAGAGCGTGATTACGTAGTCGGCTGCGGCGGGCACCTCGGCCAGCGACTTCGAGCGCTGGGCGCTGATGTCCACGCCGCGCTCTTTCATCACTTCGACCGCCCGTGGGTTCACTCCCACCGGGCGAGTCCCGGCGCTCCAGACCTCGACGCCCGCCGGGGCCAGCTTCTTCGCCCAGCCCTCGGCTATCTGGCTGCGGGCGGAGTTGCCGGTACAGACAAAGAGTAAACGCGTCGGGCTCATTTCCTTTCCTTCTTCCGCATCTCGTCCCACACTTGGCGGAAGGTGGCGAGTGCTGCCTGGTCGAAGAGCACAAAGCGCACCTGCGCGACCGAAGTTTTTCCTTTCAGATGCTCCACCACTTCTTCCAACATGATGCGAGCGCAGTCCTTCATAGGAAAGCCGGCAATACCGGTGCCGACCGCCGGAAAGGCGATGCTCTTTGCGCCGTTTTCCTGCGCCCGCAGCAGGGAGTTGCGGGTCGAAGCGCGCAAAGCCTCGGCGTTGGTGCGTCCGCCGAGCCGCATGCTGGCGGCGTGGATGACAAAGCGCGCCTTGAGCTGCCCACCGGAGGTTACCGCCGCCTCCCCGACGGGAATCGAACCGATGCGGTCGCACTCTTTCTGAATCTCCGCGCCGCCCTTGCGCCGAATCGCGCCGGCTACGCCGCCGCCCAGTTGCAGGTCGTTGTTGGCGGCGTTGACGACAGCGTCCACATCCGCTTCGGTCAGGTCGCCCTGCTCGAGAACGATTTTGTCTTCCACGCCAGCCATCGCTATTCGCCACGAAAGTTCGGCTTGCGCTTCTCCAGGAAGGCCGTGGTGCCTTCGAGTTTGTCCTTGGACTCGAACAAGACTGTCTGCGCCAACCGCTCCACTTGCAGGCCGGCGTCGAGCCCGGCACGGGCGGCGACGTTGAGCGTCAGCTTGGCCAGGCGCACTGCCAGCGGCCCGCGGGAGAGGATTCTCTCGGCCAGCGCCCGGGCCGCCGCCATCAACTCGGCGCGCGGCACGACCTTGCTGACCAGTCCCAGGCGTTCAGCCTCACGAGCGTCAATGATCTCCCCGGTCAGAACCAGCTCCTTGGCCTTCCCCCAACCGATGTGGCGCGGCAGGCGCTGTGTGCCACCGGCGGCGGGGATGATGCCCAGCCCGGTTTCAGGAAAGCCGAAGCACGCTTCCTCCGCCGCCACGCGGAGGTCGCAGGCCAGAGCCAACTCGAAGCCGCCGCCGAGCGCGTAGCCGCCCACCGCCGCAATAACCGGAAAGGGGAAGTTCTCTACGGCCATGAACAGCTCCTGGTTGATCGCTTCCAACGCCTCGCGCTTGCCGCGCTCGCGGATTTCGCGGATATCGGCGCCGGCCACAAAAGCCTTCTCGCCCGCCCCGGTCAGAATCAGCACGCCGACGTCATCGCGCGCAGCCAATGTCCGCAGGGCAGCGTGCATTTCCTCAACCGTTTCCTTGCTCAGGGCGTTGCGCACCTCGGGGCGATTGACCGTCAGGGTGGCGATGCGGTCGCTGACTTCCAGGAGAATGGTCTTGTAGCTGCTCATCGTGTGGCTCCGCTCCAGCTCATTTGTTCTCGTAATCGTACACGCCCCGGCCCACCTTGCGCCCCAGCCGGCCTGCCTTCACGTGCTCGACCAGCAGCGGGGTGGGCTTGAAGCGCTCGCCCAGCGTCCGGTGCAGATACTCCAGGATAGCCAGCCGAACGTCCAGCCCCACCAGGTCAACCATCTCGAAGGGCCCCATAGGATGGTTCAGGCCGAGCTTGAGGGCCTTGTCGATATCTTCCGGCGTGGCGACACCTTCTTCCAACATGCGGAAAGCTTCGTTGCCAATCAGGGCGTTGATGCGGCTGGTGGCGAAGCCGGGCGAATCCTTTACCCGCACGGTTTCCTTCCCCATCTGTCGGCACACGGCTTCGGCCGTCGCCAACGTCTCTTGCGCTGTCTCGGGTGTGTAGACCAGCTCGACCAGCTTCATCTTGGGCACGGGGTTGAAGAAGTGCATTCCCAGGAAGCGCGCCGGGCGGCCAGTGGCCGCACCCATCTCTGCGATGCTCAGCGAAGAGGTGTTGCTGGCCAAGATGGTCTGGGGCGGCGCGGCCTGGCGGAGGCGAGCGAGAATCTCCACCTTCAACCGGATATCTTCGGGGACTGCTTCGATAATCAGCCCCGCGGCGGCAGTGTCTTCGAGCCGCGGCGTCAACGTCAGTCCTGCCAGCGCTTTCTCCGGGTCGCCGTCCCACTTGCCGCGCGCTTTCGCTCCCGTCAAGGTGTCGGAGATGTAGAGCCGCGCCTTGGCGAGAATGTCTTCACTGACGTCGGTCAGCACAGCGCGGAAGCCGCCAGCCACGGCAGCGTAGGCAATGCCTCGCCCCATGGTGCCGGCACCGACCACGCCAATCGTCTTCACGCCCACGTGGACATCCTCACAAGCCGAACAGGCGGGCGGCGTTGTCGTAGAGAATGCGCTGTTTGGCCGGCTCGCTCAGCGGCAACTGGCAGAAACGCTCCAGATTGGCACCCATTCCCGGCACCCGCGGCCCCGGCCAGTCCGACCCCCACAGAACCTTGTCGGCCAACTGCTCCAGCCGAGGGAAATACTCCAGCAGATTCTGCGGCGGAATGCTGGAGATGTCCATATAGACGTTGCGGTGGCGCCGGAGCAGGAAGGTGGCCGTCTCCGTCCACAGCGGACGCCCGCCGTGGGCAATGATGATGGGGAGCTGAGGAAAGTCCACCGCGACATCATCCACATAGATAGGATCGGCGTACTTGTTGCGCGCGCCGGGAAACACTGACGTCCCGGTGTGGATCATCACCGGCAGGCGGGCTTCCTCTGCCATCCGGTAGATGATTTCCAGCGCCTGAAGGCCGTCGCGGTACTGGTTGGGATAGAAGAGCTGGTGCGGCGGGTGCAGCTTCAGCGCCGGCAGCCTGAGGTCGTTGATGATGCGCGCCATAGCTGCGGCCGGGTCGCGCACGGTCGTCGGGTCTAGCGAACCGAAGGGCAGCAAGCGGTCCCGAAAGTCGCGGGTATAAGCGGCCGCCCAGTCGTTCACCTCTTCGGTGAAGCCCATCACCACCGGACTGACATAGTTAATGATGCCGGCGCGCTCGATGCCTTCGCGGTCGAGAAGCGCTACAAACTTGCGCGGGTCGCCGGCCAGTTCCAGGATGCGGTCGAAGTCGTGCTGCTGCGAGCGCATCACCGCGATGCACGCTGGCTTCATCATCTCCAGCGGCTGCATATGCACGTGGATGTCGATCACTTTTTGCATAGCGAAAAAGAGACGTTCAGTGCCGGCCGTTGCCTGCCCGACCGGCAG
>DATEUS010000166.1:0-4735 GCA_035282985.1 Candidatus Acidiferrales bacterium | reverse complement strand
AAGTCTTGCGCTCGCGCGAGAAAGCAGGTGTAGGGGCGGGCCTTGTGCCCGCCCGTGGAGAGGGGGCAAGCCCCTCCCCCTACACGGACGAGTTAGCAAAGGAGGTGCAACGATGCGCACGAGAACTCTGCTCTCCCGTGTGATCCTGGCGCTGGCCGTAAGCGCCCTCCCGGCGGCAGCGCAGGACCTGGAGAGTTTTGAAAAGACGGTGACCGAACACACGCTTGCCAACGGGATGAGATTCATCATCGTCGAGCGGCATGAGGTGCCGGTGGTTTCCTTCCATCTGCACGGCGACGTGGGCGCGGTGGACGACCCGGAAGGGCAAACGGGCATGGCCCACATGTTCGAGCACATGGCCTTCAAGGGAACCTCCGTCATCGGCACCAAAGACTTCGCCAAGGAAACGGACGCCCTGGCGCGGGTTGACCAGGCTTATGCCGCCTGGCAGGCGGAGCGCCGCAAAGGCGAGCAGGCCGACCCGCAACGCCTGCAGCAGCTTGAAGAGGCCTTCCACCAGGCCCAGGAGGAAGCCGGGCGCGACGTCGAAAGCGAGGAGTTCTCCAAAGCCATCGAGCGGAACGGCGGCGTCGGCTTGAACGCCGGCACCAGCTACGACTATACGGTGTACTTTTTCAGCCTGCCGTCGAACAAGCTTGAACTCTGGTTTTCGCTCGAGTCAGCCCGCTTCCTCGATCCGGTTCTGCGCGAGTTCTACAAAGAGCGTGACGTGGTGATGGAGGAGCGCCGCCTGCGGGTGGAAAGCCGTCCCCTGGGCAACCTGGTGGAAGAGTTTCTTTCCGTCGCTTACAAGGCTCATCCCTACGGGCGCGCCCTGGGCGGCTGGCGCTCCGACCTGGACAACCTGACCCGTGAGCAGGCCGAGCGTTTCTTCCGCACCTACTACACGCCGCGCAACCTTACGGCTGTCATCGTCGGTGATGTGGAGCCGAAGGAAGTTATCCGCCTGGCCGAGCTCTACTTCGGCCGCATCCCCGCCGGGCCCGTGCCTGACCCGGTGTGGACGCAAGAGCCGGCCCAGGAAGGCGAACGGCGCACGACTGTTCACGCCCAGTCCCAGCCCTTCCTGCTAATCGGCTACCACAAGCCCAGCATCCGCCACCCCGACACCGCCGTTTTCGACGCGGTGCAGGACGTTCTTGCCGGGGGTCGCACTTCGCGCCTCTACCGCAGCCTGGTGCAGGAGGAAAAGGTTGCCGCTGTGGCCACCAGCTTTCCCGGCTTTCCCGGCGACAAGTACCCCAACCTCTTCCTGTTTTTCTCCGTCGCTGCCGCCGGGCATACCAACAAGGAAAACGAAGAGGCCATGCTGGCCGAGATCGAGCGCCTGAAGACGGAGTTGATCTCCGAAGAGGAACTGGCACGGGTCAAGAGCCGCGCCCGCGCCGAGCTGGTGCAGGAGCTCAGCTCCGATAGCGGGCTGGCCGACCAGCTCGCCAGCTATCAGGTGTTGACTGGCGACTGGCGCAACCTCTTCCGCCATCTCCAGGCCATTGACAAGGTCACGCGCGAGGACATCCAGCGCGTGGCCCGCGCCTGGTTCAGCGAGCGCAATCGCACCGTCGCTAACCTCGAACCGGAAGCCGCTGCGCCAGAGGGCAACTAGGGAGATATGACCATGAAGCGCATCCATCCTGGCCTCACCACACTTTCCTTGCTGGGCCTCCTGCTGTTGCTGGCGGCCGGGCCCGCCGCCGCGCAGAAGAACTATAAGGAGCTTGCCTACCCGCCCCTGCACGACATCCACCTGCCCAAGGTCGAGCGGGCTGAGCTGCCCAACGGGCTTGTCGTTTACCTGGTGGAAGACCACACCCTCCCCAAGGTGGAGGGCTACGCGCTGATCAAGACCGGCGACCGCTTCGAGCCCGCCGACAAGGTGGGCCTGGCCAGCCTCCTGGGCCAGGCGATGCGCACCGGCGGCACCACCACACGCGGCGGCGAGGAGATTGACCGCCTGCTCGAAAACACCGGGGCTTCGGTGGAAACCGCCATCGGCACCGAATCGGCCACCGCCTCCTTGTTTGCCTTGAAAGAAGATCTGCCCCTGGTGGTGGAGATTCTCGCCGACCTTCTCCAGAATCCCGCGCTGCCCCAGGACAAGATTGACCTGGCCCTGGTGCAGGAGCGCAGCGCCATCGCCCGCCGCAACGACAATGTCATCGCAGTGGCGAGCCGCGAATTCAGCAAGCTGCTGTATGGGCCCGACAGCCCCTATGCTCGCAGCCCCGAGTACGAGACTCTCCAGAGCATCAGCCGCGACGACTTGGTTGCCTTCCACCGCCGCTACTTCCATCCCAACCAGACTATCTTGGGGCTGTGGGGGGATTTCGATCCCGTTGCAGCGAAAGCGCTGGTCGAGCGGGCCTTCGGCGCCTGGCCGCGGCAGGAGGTTCCGCCGCCGTCGTTGCCGGCAGTCTCCGCCGCCGCGACAGGCTCGGTCAATTTCATTCAGAAGGACGACGTCAATCAAACCAACCTGCGCATTGGCCATCTGGGCGGCCGGCTCGACGACCCCGACTACTACGCGCTCAACGTGATGGCTGAAATTCTCGGCGGCGGCTCCTCCTCCCGCCTCTATCGGCATATCCGCACCGACCTCGGTCTGGCCTACGCGGTGGGTGCCTCCTGGAACCCCGCCTACGACCACACGGGCTCGTTCCTGCTGTACTGCAACACCAAGTCGGAGAGCACCGTCCGCGCCATTCGCGAGAGCATGCAGGAAGTCCGCCGCATCACTGAAGAGCCCGTGAGCGACGAAGAGCTGCGAGTGGCTAAAGAAGGCATCCTCAACTCTTTCGTGTTTAACTTCGACACTACCGGCGAAATCGTTCGCCGGTTGATGACCTATGAGTACTACGGCTACCCGCGCGACTTCCTGGAGCGGTTCAAGGCCAACATCGAGAAGGTAACCGCCGAGGACGTTCTGCGCGCCGCCGCCGCCCACGTGCGCCCCGACCAGCTTGTCATCCTGGCCGTGGGCCGCCAGCAGGACTTCGACCAGCCACTGATGGTGCTGGGCGACGTCAATACCATCGACATCACTATTCCCGAGCCGAAGGCGGCCGCCGAGGTCGTGCCCGAAGCCACGCCTGAGTCGCAGGCCCGCGGCCGCGAGGTCTTGCAGGCCGCCATCAGCGGCCTGGGTGGTCTCGAAGCGCTGGAAAGCGTGAGCAATCTTTCCGTCTTGTCGGAAATGACCCAGCTCACGCCGCAAGGGGAAATGACGCTCAACACCAAGTCGGTTCTGCAACTGCCCGACAAGGCCCGTACCGACATCGTCACTCCCTTCGGCGCCTTCACCATGGTCTACGATGCCGGCACCGGCTGGATGAAGACGCCCCAGGGGGTGCAGGACCTGCCGCCAGCGCAGATGCAGGAGCTGCGCAAGGCTGTCTCCCGCCACCCCATCGTTTTGTTGGTGGAGGCGCTCAAGGCCGAGCGGCCGGTGCAGTTCCTGGAAAGCACTACGGTGGAGGGCAGGGAAGTCGACGCCATCCTCGTGCCCGATGCGTCGGGCGAGAGCGTCAAGCTCTACGTGGACAAAGAAACCGGCCGCATCCTCAAGCGCTCCTTCCGCGCCCTGTCGCCCCAAGGCGCCGTGGAGCAGGATCAGATCTTTTCCGACTTTCGCCCGGTGGGCGCGCTGGCGATGGCCTTCAAGGAAGTCACCTACCAGAACGGGGAGAAGATGGGCGAGCGCACGGTCAAGAACGTTGAGGTCAACGTGGCGCTCGACCCGGCCGTGTTTGCTCGCGAGGAAACCAAGCCGGAATAGCTCAGGGACGAAGCAAAGAGTCGGGCCGCTCGCCGCAGCCCTTCGCTTCGCTCAGGGTAAACTCCGCTCGAGGAGACGACAAGGCCAGCGGTGAGTAGTCAGGGTCGAAGAGGGGAGTCGGGGCGCTCGCCGCAACGCAGCGAGAGCGCAGCCCCTTCCGCCGCCAGCCCCAGGCACTCGAACAGATTGCGCACGCACTGGCCCAGACGGTCGCCGCGGTAGCCGACCGTCTCGATTTCATCCACCAGTCGCCGCGCCACCTCCGCTAACTCTGCTGCTGCCGCCACCGCTTCCTCGGCCGGCGGGTCCTCCGGGTACGGGCGCAGGCGCCGGTCGAGCTCCGCCAACAACTCGGGCAAGGGGGTTTCTTCGTATGAACAAGGGTCTTGCGCCTGCGACAGCCAGCGCACGATGCGGCTGAGCACGGTGTGGGCGTGCGGCAGGTTGATGAAGTGGTAGTCGGGCGAAGCGGGCGGTTGCACGACGCTGGAGTGTAGCCGATGCCGGCACGCGCGCCAACACTGCTTGGCCGAAAAGCAGATCCCTCGCCGCCAAGGCAGGCAGGGGCTCGGGATGACCTGGAGGTGCGGTATTGCCGAGCGCGAAGTAGTGTTTTCATAGCGGCCCGTGAACGGGGTTGACACGCCGGATATAATGGCAAGAGAGCCGGAGGGTTCCGGCCGAGGAAAGGAGGAGCTAGGTAAAAGCTAGCTTTGTTGCCGCAAGCAGTTTCCTTTCAATAGCTTAGCATCTTGCCCAGGGGTACCCCCCCTCCCCTTAGTTTCCGAGTTGGTCCTTCAGCTAAGTCGTTTCTTTTCAGTAGGTTCGATCATGTCAAATAAGGAAACTGGCGTCGCCGGAGCGTCGGTTCCTGATGAAGCGCGAGGACGGAAAACAGTGCTAAGATAATTGAAGGCGGACACGGCAAAAGGAGGAGTT
>DATEUS010000165.1:0-6784 GCA_035282985.1 Candidatus Acidiferrales bacterium | reverse complement strand
GTCGAGGCCCAGCAGTAGTTGCTTCAGCTCGCAGCGGGCGCCTTCGAAGGGCTCGGCTTGCAGCAGCGTGCCCACCACCAGGTCGGTATTGAGCAGCTCGATTTCGCCGGCGTCGGCGCGCAAGCTGCGGCTGAAGCGCGGGCCGGAGAGGATGCGCAGGTAGGACAGGTAAGCGTTGCCGGCGAAGCTGACCTGGTCTTCGGCGAAGTAGTGCTGGTTGCCGGCGCGGGTGGTGATGTCAGCCAGCCAGAGCATGGGGCCGGTGTAGTTCAGAGCGGCTTGGGACAGGCCTCTAGGCATTTTCCAACTCGGAGCGCAGCGAAACTCGACACTCGTCCAGTGGGGCAGGCGTTCCCGCCTGCCAGCCAGACAAGAATGTCTGGCCCACCGAGTTTCGGTTTTCGATTTTCGTCATATCAGCACTTCCAGGGCGTCGGCGAGGAGAACGAACCTGTCATTCCGAACCCTTGCCTGCCCTGGCGGTGAGGAATCTGCTGGAAAGAAAAAGCAGATTCCTCGCCTTCGGCTCGGAATGACAGCCTTTCCGACTTTCTGTTTTCGCCGTTCATATCATTACCTCGAGGGCGTCGGCGAGGATGGTGGGGGCGGAGCTGGCGGCGTTGCGGGAGTTGGTGGCGCGGAGCTTGACGCTGTGGAGGCCGAGGGGGAGGTCGAGCTTGGCGAGCAGGGGCTGAGTGACGCGAGGAGCGGCGGCGTAGAGATCAATGGTGCCGAGGGAAGCGCCGTCGAGCAGCACCTCGACGATGCCGAGGTTGTTGCCCTGGCGCGCCCAGAGGCGGAAGCCGTGGCCGGCGTAGGTCCACTGCAGAGCGTCGCTGGTGTTGGTATTGCCATTGGCGGATTCGCTGCCGCCGTGGGCGAGGGCGTTGGCAGTCTGAGTCCAGGTGCCGGCGACGGCCAGCGCGTCGCTTTCTTCGAGGAAGACCGACTTGTGGCCGGCGGTCGGGTCGGGGTAGCTGAGCAGCGGCACGCCGACGCGGTCCACCAGAGCCACGCGCAGGTTCCAGGCTTCGTGGGCCACCAACTCGTACTCGGGCTGGGTGAGGAACTCGACCGAGAAGTAGCGGTCGAGAAAGTTGCCGCTGTCGGGGTCGAGCGCAAACACCGGGTCGTGGAAGCCGAACCAGGAGCGCTCGAAGCGGCGGTACCATTCTTCCAGAGTGGTCTTCTCGTCGGTCGGGCGATGGCGCAGCTCCAGCTCGTGCACCAGGCGCGGGGCGCGCTTGACCCGGGCGAAGCGCCGCCCGCTGTCGGCGAAGGCTTCCACCACGCCGGCCAGCACGCGACGGCTGACCGGGTAGTCGGGCTGGAGCGGAAAGATGTCGGTTTCAGCCATAGGCGAAAGCTCTCAGCAATCAGCCATCAGCGATCAGCCTCCCAGACTCAGGCCGCGGTCTTCCAGCTCGCGCTTGAGTTTGCGGATGGTGAAATCGGCCAGGGCGTGCTCGTCCATCCCCGGCGCGGCCTGAATGTTGACGGTGATGCTCACCTGGCCCCCAGCGGCAGGGGCCGCTGGGCTGAGCGGGTGGCCTGCGAAGCCGCCGGCCTGAAAAGCAGGCGCGCGGTTGGCGCGCTCGATGAACTGCGGGCCCAGCGCCTGCACGGCGCGGCGGTTGAGCACGGCCTCGCCTTCGTGGAGGAAAGCGAGGATGCGGCCCTCGCGGGCGTGGATGGCGCGGACCAGGCCGCCGAGCTGAAACTCGGGGATGGGAAGACCCTCGATGAGTTTCCCCCGGGCTTCGCGCGCCTGCTGAATCTGCTTCAGCTCGTTGACGATGGTGTTGAACTCGGGCTGCTCGCCGCGCACCGAGCGGTTGAAGATGCTCTTGCCCAGTTGACGCCAGCCCGACTGCATCTGCTCCCAGATGGCGTTCAGGGCACCGAGGGCGGATTCGAAGTCGACTTCGAATTTCTTGAACTGCTCGATGATGCGACGCATCTCGGCGAAGCCCTCTTCGGCGATGCGGCTGGCCTGGCGCTTTTTCTTGCCGCGGCCGAGGACGCCGGCGAAGAAGCCGGCGACGGCGCCGATGGCGGCGCCGATGGGGCCGCCGAGGGCAAAGCCGAGGGCGGCGCCGCCGAGCGCGCCCAGCGCCCGCGAGCCGGTCTGGTAGCCGCCGATGACGCCGAGGAGCCCGCCCGAGGCCAGGACGCCGCCGGGAATGGCGAGGCCGGCAATCGAGAGGTCATGCAGGGGGATGCCCAACTGGGAGAGCAGGCCGAGGTTGGTGGCGGAGATACCGCCGCCGCCGGCGGTGGGGAAGGTGGGCGCGGTGCCTCCGGGGCCGAGGCGGAAGCCCAAGCCGGAACTGATGAGCGGAGCGGCCAGGCTGAGGAGGCCGCCACCACCGCCGAAGCCGCCGAACAGTGCGCCGAGAAAGCCGCCACCGCCGGCGCCGGACATCTGGCGAACGCCGGTCAACCAGGCGGCCACCATCTGCTCGACCGTGCGCAGGAAAAAGTTGAGCAGGTCGGCGAAGAGGCGCTTGAGCAGGTCGCGGAAGTTGCGGGTGCCGGCGAGCAGGCGCTGCAGGAAGCCCTGGAAGAGCGGCTCGAGTCCAGCAATGAGCTGGCGGTGGTTGGCGAGAAATTCGCGGGTGCTGGTGGCCACCAGCGAGCGAGACTGCTCGAGGTTGCTGAGCACCGAAGTGAGCGAGGTGTCGAGGCGGGCGACGGCGGCGGTGCCGCTCTGGCCGAGCTGCTCGAGTTCGCGGCGCAGGGTGGTGAGCTGCTCGGCGCCTTCGGTTTCGACCGTGACGGCGAGTTGGACGCGGGCTTCGGGCATGGGGGACTCTGTACCTAGTACGCGGTACTCAGATCTCCTGCTGGCAGCGGCGGCACCGCGTAGCGGTGCGCGTGCGCGGATTGACGGCGTCGCAGTGCGGACAGAACTGGTGCGAGCGGACGAAGCGGCTGCGGGCGCGAGCCAGCGCTTGCAAGCCGGCCAGTTCGACCGCGGTCAGCTCGGCCGGGCGGCATTCGAGCGTGTGCAGAACGTCTTCCAGCCAGAGCAGGTGCGAGATCCAGAGCTGATAGGCGAGCGGGATGGGTGCCTGCTCAGCTGAGTGCCACGCCGCTTCCTGCAGGCGCTGCGGGTCGAGCGCAGCAGCGGCGAGGCGGGAGGCGGTGCGAGACGAGCGTGTGCCTTCTTCGCCTGCTTGGCAGAAGAGTTGATAGGCGAAGCGCTCGATGCCGGTGGCATCGGCGCAGACAGGAATGGCGCGTGACGAAGAGGGCAGGGGTTCAAGCGCGTTCATTGGGTTGACTCTGTGCTTGCCAGTGTTTCTGTTTCGATCTCCGCGCCGGCGGGGGTCTCGCCGGCAGCAGCTACCGACAGCTCGCCGAAGAGCGCCTGGACGGCGACGCGCTTGTGCCAGGCGTCCATCGCGCGGACGACCTGGTGCGGGTCGGCGAGCGGTTGGCCGTTGAGGGAGTAGCCTTCGATGCCAACGATAAGCTGATCATAGAGACGGACCAGTCCGGGCAGGCGAGCAGGCAGCAGCGTGCGCGGGGTGCGGCTGCCACGGACGATCAGAGTTTCCGCCAGCAGGCGGCGGTAGGCGCGCTCGGCGTCAACCGAAGGCGGGTGGAAGCGGTGCACCAGCCGGGGATAGGCGACGCCGGCGGCGACGGCTTCGAGCACGATCGCGGTCTCGTTGGCGAGCAGAGGGAAATGACCGTTGGGTGAAATCCCTGGCGCGGCCGCGGCGGAGGCTTGCACGGGTGCCACCAAGCTGAGGGCATTGACGGCGGCTTCCTTGTGAGCGAGGGGAATGAGCGCGCGCCAGTCGGCGTCGGTTTCGGCGGGGAGGCCCGCCTGCCGCAGACTCGCGGCGGGCAGGTCGTAGCCTTCGACGCGGCGGGCGAGGCGGTTCCAGAGCTCAAGGGCGGCATCGCTCGAGCGCACCTGGAGGCGGAAGCAGGGCTCGTCGGAATCGCCGGCGGGCGGGAGTTCTTCGACCGCCATTTCGAGCGCCGCCTCGTAGGCGAACCAGTCGGCGGCCGTCGGCGGGCGCAAGAGGTGGCAGAGGCGGTAGGTGCGGCCGGCGTGGATGACTTTGAGCGGAATGACAATTTCCGCCGGGGCCAGTTCGAGGAGTTTTGCAGTGTTGGCTTCGTTACTCATTGCGGCTAAGAAGCAAAGGAGGCAGAGGAGGCAGAGGAGGCAGAGGAGGCAGAGGAGGCACAGGACGGATGTTCGGTGCGCTGTCCGGCGGGAGTTCCCGCCCGCCCGGCCTGCTGGCTCGCAACGAGCCTGCGGGCGTCCCCCCTTTTGAAGCAAGCCGAGCTCGACTGTTGCCCCGACTCTTCGACTTCGCTCCCCTCGGCTTCGCTCCCTTCGGCTGCGCTCAGGATAGACGGGACAAGCAGGGCAAGAGGGGCAACCCACCGGGGAATGTTCCTGTGCTTCATTTGCTTCCTGTGCCTCCTTTGCGTCAGTAGAGAATCGGCGGCCTCATCCTCACGTCAGAAAAGCAGGTTCGGTGTTGGTGACGGTGATTTCGAGGGGCTCGGCGCTGCCTTGCTTGAGCACGCCGGTTTCGTTGATCTCGACGCGGTAGACGATGTGGTTGCCTTCGAGGGCGTCGTCGAAGGCGGTGAGGCGCACGGCGGGGAGCTTGATGATGGCCTGGTGTTTTTCCGGGCCGGGGCCGATGACGTCGCCGCTGAGAACGATGCGGAGTTCCTGGATGGTGTCGTTGAGGAAGAGGGCGAGGAGGTCGTCGGCTTCGCGGGCGAAGAAGGTGAGGGCGGCGGAGACGCGGCGAGGGCCGTACCAGAGCCGGCCGCGGAATTTGCCTGAGCCGGGGTGGTAGCCGAGATCGGCGTCGAGGTTCTGTGTGACGCTCACCGACCAGTCGAGCACACGGTCTTTCAAAGAGACGGGCGCGCCCTGGGGGCCGAGGAGGATGTCGGTGTCGGCGCCGAGGAAAAAGGATTGGCCGGTGAGGGCGGGCAGCGGGGTGAGGGCGCCGGCGACGGTCTGGCCGGAGCCGACCCAGTTGGCGGCCACCTGCACGGGGTCACGGGCGCGGCCGGAAAGTGAGAAGTCGTTGCAGGCCAGCGAGACCAGGCGGCGCTTGAGGTCGGCGGTGAGCTCTTCGTAGACGGTGGTAGTAGGGGCGTGCTTGGAGACGGCGGGGTCGGCGAAGGTGATGAGGTGGTCGTAGGCGCTGGGGTTGCCGCCGGGGTTGGGCTGGCTGGTGACGACCTTGCCCAGGGCGAAGGCGCAGACCCAGGCAGTGGTGAGCGAGCTGGCGTCGAAGGTGGTGGTGCGGCGGAGATCGCGGGCCAGCTCGTTCAGCTCGGTGGGGAACTCGTGGCCCTTGCCGAAGCGGTCGAGGTCGCTGCGGAAGAGCTTGGCGATCTTGCCCACCTCGACGGCGGAGGCGACCACGTGTTTGGTCAGGTCGGGATCGGCCAGCGCGGTGCCGTAGGCGGACTCTTTGCGGGGAGAAAAGAGCCAGGTGGTGTCGAAGGCTCGTTGCGGTTCAAACATATCTACCTCCGATGGTCAGCGGTGCTCAGCCAAGCGGCCCCTGCCGCTTGGGACATCTGTGGTGTGTGGGACACGAAAAGCGAAAATCGAAAAGCGAAAATCGGGTCAGACATGGAAGCTGCTGCATTTGTCATTCCGAGCGGAGCGAGGAATCTGTTTTTCGAAAAGCAGATCCCTCGCCCCAAAGTTTCGGGGCTCGGGATGACAGCGGGCGCGTGGGCAATCGAAACGTTAGACATGGAAGGTGCCTCGCACGGCGACTTCGAGCGAGTAGACGGAGAAGTCGGGGGTGAAGGCTTCGAGCTGCTCGGCAGCCAGCTCGACCTGGGGCTGGAAGCCGCCGCCGGCCAGGGTGAGGCGGAGGCCGGCGAGGGTGGCTTTGAGGTTGTCGAGAAGTTGATAGGCGCCGATTTCGCCAGCAGCGGGGCCGCCGAGTTTTTCTTCAGCAACGCCGCGCAGGTTACGGGCGACGGCGAAGAGCAGGAAGCGGGGGTTGTAGTCGTAGGTGCGGGCGGTGAGGTCGCGGCTGCGCAGCGGCCCGGCGAGAAAAAAGCTGAGCACCGCCGGCGGGACGACGATGAAGTCGCCGCGCGCGAAGTCAAAGGAACGTTCGCTGACCGGCTCGACCGTGCGCAGGTACGAGAGGGCCGGGGCGGTGCGGATGGTGTCGAGCAAGGCGTCCTCGATTTCGGCCAGCTTCATGGTCAGCGCTCCGCGGTTGGCGACCCGGGCCCGGTGTCTTCCAGCGAGTCGGCGAGGGTCTGGGCGATTTCTTGCTTGTCGGTTTCGGTCAGGACGAGGAAGGGGCGAGCGGGCAGCCGGCGCCGGGCAAAGCCAAACTGGTGCGCGGCGGCATAGGGCAGGTCGGTCGAAGCAACGACGGCGTTGCCTTCCAGGCGGGTCTGAATCGAGCGGCGCAGGCGGCCGGTGCGCTCGAGGATTCTCAGTCCCGCGGGCTTGCGGCGCAGCGTCGCCGGGGTCAGCGGCGGCCAGCGGAGCGGGCGTCCTTCTTCGTCAAAGTTACGCTCGACGGCGCCGGCGACCAGCGGCACGGCGGGCGCGAGCAACTGGCCGGGCGCGGACAGGCGAGCGACGAGGGTGTCAAGGAGGCTCAATGCCGGAGCGAGCTCAATGCGGAGTCGAAGCATCAGCGATCACCGAAAAGCGAAAAACGAGAATAGAAAAGGGAAAATAGAAAATCGGCTCTCCCGCCCACCCGGCCCGCTGGCTGGCACCCAGCCTGCCGGCGGGACCCCTGGGACC
>DATEUS010000164.1:0-2169 GCA_035282985.1 Candidatus Acidiferrales bacterium | reverse complement strand
GGTGGTCGTTCTGCTGGGTCATCGGTCTGGCTTTGCTGCCGCTCTTGCGGCAACGCGAAGCCGGCCTGGAGGAGAAGATCGTATGAGCCCGGGCGCTTACGACACGCAGACCACATTCAAAGCGGAGATGAAGATCATCCCCGCGGCCGCCTACGTGGTGGCCGGGGTTTGGCTGGTTTTCTGCTACTCGTTCCTCGTCCCGCTCATCCTGCGCGACGTCCGGCCGAAGCCGGGCGACCCGCCGCTGTGGCTCATTACTCTGCTGCTGGTGTTCGCGGGGTTCGTGCTGGCGCTGTGGGTGCTGATGATCTTCTACGTGAACGCCGACGCCAAGCGCCGGCAGATGAACCGGCTGCTGTGGACGCTGCTGGTGATTTTCATCCCCAACGCCATCGGCTTCATCCTCTACTTCGTGCTGCGGCAGCCGATTGCGCGGCCGTGCCCGAAGTGCGCGACGCCGGTGCGCCCCGACTTCGTCTTCTGCCCCGCCTGCGGGGGCTCGCTGGCGCCCACCTGCCCCGGCTGCCACCACGGGGTCGAGCCCGGTTGGGCGGCCTGCGCTTTCTGCGGAGCGAAGCTGAACTAGACCGCGCTAGGGCCGACGGCGGGAGTCCTGGCGCTCGACTTCCTGGCGCCACCAGGTGTAGGCGGCCTCGATGGCGCGCTGGTTCTGCATGGGCGGCTTGCCGTACTTCCAGTTGAAGTCCTTGCCGACCAGGCGGGACAAAGCGAGGATGGCTTCATCGCTGACGTAGGGGGTCTCGCCGGTTTCCCCGACCGTGTAGGGGCTGGCGGGCAGGCGGCGGGAGTCGCGCAGCTTGCGCAGCAGGAGCTGAATCGCAGGCTCGCGGGTGCGCGAGTCAGCGAGCTGCCCCACCAGGTAGAGGTAGCGGGCGGTCTTGAGCGGGGGCAGGTAGCCGGTCTCGAGCTGCCGCATCAGCTCTTCCAGCAGCGGCTTGATGTCCAGGCCCATCACCAGCGGGTTGATGTCCAGCCGCGGCCCGCGCTTGGGCAACAGCCGCCGCGCCAGGTCCTGGATGCTCGGGGCGTCGCCCTGTTTCAGCAACCGCTCCATCAGCCCGCGCGCCTGGCCGACCGTCATGCCCTCGATACTCTCGGGATAGGAAACGCGCGGGTCGCCCGGCTCGAGCTCGAGCTCGATGGGTTCGAGCCGGTTCATCAAACCCGCCCGCACCTCCACCGTGCGCGGAGGCTGCGGCGGCCAAGGCGACTTGACCACACGAAGATGATAGAAGCCCGGGGGCAGATTCTCGAAGCAGAAAGCGCCGTGGGGGTCGGCGGTGACGCGGGCGGCGGGGCCGGGCTCGGGCGCGCCGGCCTCGACCACCGGGGTCACGTTCAGCTCGGCCTCGGCGACGAACGACAGGCTCTCGTCCACCACCAGCCCACACACCCAGCCGGTGGTCTTCTCGACCGGCGGCTGCTGCCCCGCGGTCGAAAGCGCCAGCAGCAGCGCGCCCGCCAGCGCCGCCCAGCCCTGCCCGGTGGCTTTGGCTTTCATGCCAACAAGAATAGCACCAGCGTGGAGAGGGCGGCGGACAACAGGAAGGTCATGACGCAGTAGCCCATGATGTCGCGGATGGAAAGCCGGGCGATGGCCAGGATGGGCAGCGCCCAGAAGGGCTGCACCATGTTGCCGGTCTGCTCCCCGTAGGCCACGGCCATGGCGGTGACCGCGGGCGACACCCCCAGGCGCACCGCCGCCGGAATCATGAACGGTCCCTGCACCACCCAGTGCCCTCCCCCGGAAGGGATGAACAGGGTGATGAGAATCGAGCTCAAGAAGCTGTAGAAGGGCAGCGTCACCGGGGTCGAGAAAGAAATGAACCAGCCGGCGATGACGCCCGCCAGGCCCGAGCCCTGCATGAGGCCCATGATGCCGCCGTAGAGCGGGTACTGGAGGGCGAGCGGCCCGGCGACGCGGGCCGCTTCGTTGAAAGCGCGCACGTAGTGGACCGGCCGCTCATGCAGCGCCAGGCCGAGCACCAGGAAGAGGAGGATGACCACGTTCAAATCGAGCCCACCGCCGGCGCGACCATGCTGGAACAAGGAGACCCCGCCCAGCGCCACCAGGGCCAGGGTGACCCAGCGGCTTTGCTCCAGCCGCTGCGCGGGGGTCAACGGTGCCGCTGCGCTCTCGCTTTCCCC
>DATEUS010000163.1:0-9985 GCA_035282985.1 Candidatus Acidiferrales bacterium | reverse complement strand
CGGCCGCCAGCCCCGCCAACGGCGGGGCCAGCACACTCTTTTCCTCCACCAGACCGGGGCGGCGACCCTCCGTGGTGGCCAGCCGGTAGGGGACCTCGTACTCGCTGAGGATTTCCGCCGTTCGTTCCAGCTCGCCGCTGGTGGCGCTCGCCACCAGCACCGGCCCGCCCCGGCGCAACCGCTGCCGAACCTCCTCCGCAAAGGCGCGGACGGCTCCGCGAAAGTGCGGAGTTGGCTGCGACGCTAGGGCGTGATGATCGGCCCCGCTGATCTCCAATGCCAACTGCTCCAAGTGCAGCCGCGGCACCGCGGCCATGCGCGCTTCGAAGGCCGGCCAGCGCAGAAAGAGCTCGCCCGGTGCGGGACAAACCTTCTCTTCTTCTCTGCGGGCAGTGTGCTCCTCCTCCAGGCGTTCCCACAGTTTCGCTGCCTCGTCGCGCAGGCTCTGGGGCTCATCGAACAGCACGACGGCACGCGGCGCCAGGTCGAGCAGGGTGTGACCGAAGCTCTCCGCCAGCGGCAACAGGAACTCCCAACCCGGAAAGGGATTGACTCGCGCCTCCGCCTCTTCCCCTTCCTGCAACGCCCACAAGCGCCCAAGCAGCGCGGGCGTGCGCGGCACTTCGACCAGGGGCAAGAACGTGGCCGCGGTCAAAGGCGCCGTGGAGCGCTGCGTGGACGGGTCAAAAGCGCGCAGCTCTTCCACTCTGTCGCCGAAAAACTCCAGGCGCACCGGACGCACCTCCGGCGAAAAGATATCCACGATGCCGCCGCGCACCGAAAACTCCCCCACCATCTCCACCGGTTCGCGCCGCTCGTAGCCGACGCTTTCCAGGTAGCCAACCAGCTCTTCCATCTCCAGCCGGTCGCGCGGCCGCACCGTCCGTCCCAATCCGGCGTAGACCTCGGGACTCGCCAGCCGTCCGAGCGCCGCCCCGACCGGCGCCACCACCGCTTCTGCTTCGCCGGTCGCCAGTTTCCACAGTGCCACCGCCCGCGCTTCAGCGATGTCCGGGTGAATGGAAAAGCCTCGATAGGGAGAAACGTCATGGGCCGGCAGAAAAACCACCGATGACTCCAGCCGGCCGGTCAGCACGGCGTAGAAGAAGCGCAGCGAATCGATCAGGGCTTCGGCACGCCGGTTTGTGCTGGTCACCAACAGGAGCGGCCGGCCCAGCGCCCGCCCCAGCAGCGCCGCCGCCAATACTTTGGCTGTATCCGTCAAGCCGGCGAGGGTTACCTCGCTGCCCGGTGCGGCGGACGGTTGTTGCGCCCGGCGCTCGAGCGCCCGCAACACTGCTTGCAGGGCAGGGCTCTCCTCGAGGGGACGAATGGCTTGCTCGACAAAGGGAATAATCATGGCTCGCTGCCGGCGATTCGAGCGATGAGGGCGCTGGTTGAATAGCCTTCTATGTATGGTATCGTCACCACCCTGCCCCCGGCGCCTTCCACCTCAGCCCGTCCAACGATTTCATCCGGGGACCAATCGCCGCCCTTCACCAGCACGTCGGGCAACAGGGCCGCGATCAGCTCGCGCGGGGTTGGCTCGTCAAAAATCGTCACCGCATCCACGGCCGCCAACGCCGCCAGGAGCTCGGCGCGCTCGCCCTCGGGCAGGAGCGGCCGGCCCTCGCCCTTGAGAACGCGCACGCTCCCGTCGCTGTTCACACCCACCACCAACAGGTCACCCAGCGCCCGGGCTTGCTCAAGCAACCGGATGTGGCCGGGGTGAAGAAGGTCGAAGCAGCCGTTGGTGAAGACGACGCGGCGGCCGTTGTCTTTCCACTCCCGGCGGCGGATAATCAGGTCGGCACGCGACAGTAGTTTTTCGACACTCACGCAGTCTCGCTCTTCATCGTGGACGCATCCAAGGATTCTAACACAGGCGCTCCGGAGCCCCCGCCCCGGCGAACCCTGCCGTGGCGCCAACTGATTCTTCTGCTGCTTCTGAGCGCTGGTGCTGTGGCGTCGTGGTACGGTGTTGCGCGCCTGCGGGAGCGGTTCGTCATCGAGTCGCTCCAGGTGCAAGTCGACGGAGCCGCGCCTATCCCCGTGACGCGGGTGCGCCTGCGGGGCCACGATGCCTATCCCGCTTACTTCCTCCTCTTGCACGGGTATGTGGCCAACCGCAGCCAGTTACTGCACTGCGGCGAAGTGCTGGCCGCGGCCGACGCCGACGTCTACATTCTTGATCTCCCCGGTCGCGGGAATCACACCGGCACAACATCGGTACGCCCGCTCGCGGGCCCGACCGCGACTATGCCGACACCACGAGAGAACGAGGCGGCACTGGCGGTCATTCGCTATGTCGAGCGCACCTACGGCGTGCCCCCGGACCGGTGGGTGCTGCTGGGCCACTCCACCGGCGGTGGCGTGGCGCTGGATGTCGCCCGGCAGATACAGCCTGCCGCCACCGTGTCGCTGGCGGGTCTCGCGCGTCCGGTACTGCCGGCGAAGCCGCCGAACCTGCTGCTCATCACAGCACGCCTCGAGATCCCGCCGCTGCGGCGCGCCGCTGACCGCATGTACGAGCGCGCGCGCGCCGGCAATGCCCGCCGGCAAGAGTTTCTCGCTGTTCACTCAAGCCTTCCCTTTCATTCTTCTGTGCAAGCCGCCGTCATCGAATGGGTCAACCGCGTTCTGCCTCTGGCCGGTCTCGCCCCGCCGCCGCACTTCAACGAGCTGCTGCTCCTATTGGAGGGATCGACTCTTTTCTTCCTGGCAGCCATCTTCTGGCCGCTGAGCGGACTGGCCGGTTGGGCGCTGACACGAGAGCCTTACGGTGAAGTGGTGCCAGAGACGGAGGTGAGCCTGTGGTCGTCTTGGTATTTGGGCGGCTATGCAGTGGTGGCTGGCGCGGCGTCCGTCTCCGCGCTGGCGTTGCTGGATTGGCGCGGCTGGCCGCGTCCGCTCAGCTTCTTGCGCCTGGCCGACGGCGACTACTTGGCCTCTGTGCTCCTGCTCGTCACCGTCTGGCTGGTCCCGATGCTTCGTCGCCACCCCTGGGTGCGCTCCTGGCGTGAAACCGGCAGAAAGATCGCCGTGGCGCTGGGATTGGTCGCCTATCTCCTCTTGGTTGGCGGCGGTTTCCTCACCTGGCAACTCTACGACATCTGGCCCACGCCGGGTCGCTTCGGCCGGGCGCTGCTCCTGACGCTGCTCCTGCTCCCCTACGCGTTGGGAGAGGAACTGCTGATACGCACCTCGACGAAGCAGGTGGGTGGCAGGCCCCTGGGTGTCAGACTTATCTGGCGTCTGGGGCTACTGGCCGCCATCTTCTACGGAGCCGGGGCGCTGGGCAGCGGTGCCGGAATGCTCTTGTTGATGGTGATGCCCATCCTTGTGTTGTCACTGGTGCAGCACTTTCTCTCCGAGGCGCTCTACCGCTCGCTGGGCAGCGCCTACGCTGCCGCTGTTTTCAATGCCGTGCTGCTGGGCTGGTTCATCGCCACCGTCTTCCCTCTCCGCTGACGGCCGCCAGAAAGCAGAGACCGATGTTATACTGGCTGTCTCAACCAACGCACGCCATCCGATGACCCAGAAATCGAAAGACTGGTTGGAGCGGGCGGAACGCCGCATTCCCGGTGGGGTGAACTCGCCCGTGCGCGCTTTCCGCGCCGTGGGGGGCGAACCGCCCTTCATCAGCCACGGCAGCGGCGCCCGGCTTTTCGACGTCGAGGGCAACTCCTACATTGATTATGTTTGTTCCTGGGGCCCCTTGATTCTCGGGCACGCGCATCCCGAGATTGTGGCCGCGCTCGAGCAGGCCGCTCGACGCGGCACCAGCTTCGGCGCCCCCACGCCGCTCGAGGTCGAGCTGGCCGAAGCCATTTGCGCGGCTTTTCCCTCGATAGAAAAGGTGCGCCTGGTCAATTCGGGCACCGAGGCGGCCATGTCGGCATTGCGGCTGGCCCGGGCAGCCACGGGCCGCAAAATGGTGGTGAAGTTCGAAGGCGGCTACCACGGCCACGCCGACAGCCTGCTGGCAAAGGCCGGCTCTGGTGTGGCCACCTTGAATCTTCCTGACTCGGCCGGTGTGCCGGAAGAGTTCGTGGCCTTCACCCTCACGCTGCCCTACAACGATCTGAAGGCGGTGGAGAGAATTCTCGCCGAACGAGGACGGGAGGTCGCCGCCGTCGTCGTCGAGCCGGTGGCAGGCAACATGGGATGTGTGGTGCCGCAAACAGGTTTCCTGCAAGGCTTGCGGACGTTGACGGAAAAGCGCGGGGCCTTGCTCCTGTTTGACGAAGTCATCACCGGCTTTCGCGTCGCCTACGGCGGCGCACAGGAACGGTTTGGCGTGCGCGCCGACCTGACCGTGCTGGGAAAAATCATCGGCGGTGGTTTGCCGGTGGGGGCCTACGGCGGCCGCGCCGAGCTGATGGATCAAGTCGCGCCGCTGGGGCCGGTCTACCAGGCCGGCACGCTGTCGGGGAATCCGCTGGCGGTGACGGCGGGGCTGACGGCGCTGCGGCTGCTCCAACAGCCCGGCACGTACGAGAAACTGGAAGCCTTGGGAGCAAAGTTGGGAGATGGCTTGGCGGAAGCGGTCCGGGAAGCCGGTGTGCCGGCCGAGGTCAATCGCTGCGGTTCCTTGCTCACCTTGTTCTTCACCGACCTGCCGGTGACGGACTACACCAGCGCCAAGCGCAGCAACACCGCGCGCTTTGCCCGCTTCCATCGGGCGCTGCTGGGACGCGGGGTCTACTGGCCCCCGTCACAGTTCGAAGTCGCCTTTGTGTCGCTGGCCCACAGCGAGACCGACATTGAGGAGACTCTGACGGCGGCGCGGGCCGCCTTGCGCGCCGCGCGCTAGCCACGGATTCCGGGGGAGAGAAAAATGGCCAAAGCAGCAACGGGTTTGCAGCAGGGCTTGCAGAAGACATTGGTGCGGCCGGTCGAGTTCCGCCGCACCATCGCCCACTACGACCGGCGATTGCCGCCGGTGCTCTCCACGCCCTCGATGATCGGGCAGATGGAAGTAGCGGCCGCCAAGCTGTTACAGCCTTTTCTTCCCCGGGGAGCGATGTCGGTGGGGACTCACATCAACGTCAGCCACCAGGCCGCCGCGCGGCTGGGCGAGCGGCTGCGGGTCACAGCCGAGCTCGACCACATCTACCATCCCAAGAACTCGGGGCGGCTGCGCTACGTCTTCAACGTGGAGGCGCGGGTGGGGAAACGCCTGGTGGGCGCGGGCACGGTCGAACGCGCGGTGGTTGAACACGCTGCTTTCTCCCAGCGCAACAAACCCAAGCCCTCCCGGGGTCGCGGGCGGGCCTAGGCCAGCCTCCGATGCCTGTTCCTGAGAAAACCTGGGGACTGACCCCAGCAGGCGGCGACTCCTGCGCCGGAAAGAGGAACGCTATGAGCATTCTCTTGGCTGTTCTCCTTCTGCTCGCGACGCCGGTGGTGGCAAACAGTGCAGAGATTTCTCCCCAGGCTCGGCGCGCGGTGGAGCGCCTCATCGCCGCCAGTGGCGCGGAAGTGGCTGTTGCCTTCCGCACCCTGGACGGCGAGGTCGAGCTGCTGATTGAGCCCGACACCAGTTTTCACGCCGCCAGCACGATGAAAGTCCCGGTGATGATTGAGCTGTTTGCCCAGGCCGAGGCAAGCCGGCTCAGTTTGGATGACCCGCTGCCGGTGCTCAACGAATTTCACAGTATCGTTGACGGCAGTGTTTATCATCTGGACGCCGCGGAGGACTCCGACCCTGACCTGTACAAGGCTGTGGGGCAATCCCTCCCCCTTCGCCAACTGTGCGAGCACATGATTTCCGTGAGCAGCAACCTGGCCGCCAATCTTCTGATCAACAAGCTGGGGGTGGAAAACATCCGCCGGCGGGTGGAAGCGCTGGACGCCACGGGGATGCAGGTGCTGCGCGGAGTCGAAGACGCCAAGGCGTACGACCGCGGACTCAACAACACCACCACCGCGCGGGCCCTGCTGCAATTGCTCGAAAGCATCGCCCAGGGAAAGGCTGTCACCCCGGAGGCCAGCCGACAGATGGTCGATATCCTGCGTCACCAGGAGTTCAACGATGCCATCCCCGCCGGCCTACCTCCTGGCACGCCGGTGGCGCACAAGACCGGCTTTATCACCAGAATCAATCACGACGCGGCCATTGTCTTTGGCCCCCGTCCGTTCGTGCTGGTGATCCTGGTTCGTGGGCTGGATGCGCAGGAGCAGAGCTCGGCTCTTATGGCCGAGATCACCCGGACGCTGTGGCAAGAGCTACAGCAGAGGGATTGAGGCCCCCAAGCAAGCGCCAACCTTCCTAGGCAAGTTTTTCTCCTAACACGGTGCTGAAAAACTCGCTCCTCGTCATTCCGAGCGAAGCGAGGAATCTGCATGTGCGGGACAATGGTTTGAAGAAAAAGCAGATTCCTCGCCGCCAAACGCCCGCCTGCGCCGAGGCTTCCCTCGGCTCCGCTCGGGACAAGTCGGCGGGCAGGCACGCAAGGGCTCGGAATGACAATGCCTCAGCATTTTTCAGCATCCTGCTAAGAGCTGTCAGCAACGTTCCGCTTGGGGCCGGGCCTGCACGCACAGTTCTTCGATCAAGCAGCAGGCCTGCTCGAGCGCCGTGTTGGCGGCAACATCGCCGGCTCGCCGGCGACAGGTCTCGGTGACGGCAGCAGATCCGAGCAGACGGTTCAGGCGCTTGATCACGGTGGGCACCCTATAAGCTTTCGGTAAGAGAAAATCCCCCACCTCGAGGCGACGAACCCGCACGGCGTTGTCTGGCTGATCATGGGCGAGGGGAACGACGAGTTGAGGGACGCCGGCGGCAAGCGCCTGAGCTGTGGTCCCGATGCCACCGTGATGCACGAATGCAGCCGCCCGCGGCAGGACCACGCTGAACGGGATGTAGTCGAAGTGGCGGACGCCGTCGGGAAGGCGCGGGGGAAGCTGCTCGGGAAACTGGGTCAGGAAGAGGCCCCGGCGACCACTGCGGCGGCAGACTTCCGCTGAAACCCGGAAGAAATCCTTGCCCTGAGCCATCGCCGAGCCGGCGGTGAACACGACCGGCGGGTCGCCGGCCTCAAGGAAGTCTTCCAGCTCAGGGGGAAGTTGCCGAAGGCCACTCTCATCCCAGAGCGGAAAGCCGGTAAGGCGGACGTTGGCTGGCCAGTCAGGCTGCGGCGGCGCAAACCACTCCGGGAAAAGCCCGATGATGAGCTGCGGGGAGTGAAACCAACGGTCGAAAAAACGGCTGACCGGCGGCAAGCCCAATTCGGCGCGAAAAGAGTTGGTCTCTTCCGCCAGTAGACGGTCAACGAGAAAGCGGTCCGCCGCCCGCAGGTAGAGCCCCCGCAGCGGGCGGGGCAAGTGACCAATGATGTCCGGAAAACCGAAACAACCGGGCTCGAGCGTGCTGCGCAGCATGAGCGGTTGTAGGTGTACAGTGGCCAACGGCACGCCGAGCTTCTCCTGTGCAATCCGGGCGCCGAAGGCAGTTCCCGGGGCGGCAACTACGGTCTGGCCGGGCCCGCTGTGCTTCACAATGATCTCGTAAAGCGGGCGCATCCAAGGCAGAATCAGGCGCCGGGCTACCACGGAAAAAGCACGGAAAGAATGCCAGAGGTCCGGGTCGCGAACTGCCTCGTAGTACTCCGCGTCCGTGCCCAGCCCGACGAACTCCAGTCCGGCGCGCTCAGCCAAAGATCGGAAGACCGAGCCAGCGACAAAGAGGACGCCGTGACCGCGACGGCGAAGGGCCAAAGCAAGCCCAATGTTGGGGTGAACGTCACCGGCGCTGCCGAGCCCGACGACGATGGCTGTCATCGGCGTGCTCATGGTCTTTTGAGCGCACTCATGGAACGGGGCGTATCTCTCCGGGCACTTCTACAGTCTATCAGGTCCGTGGACAACGCTTGTCCCAGGGAACGCTCTCGCAGGGACGGCCAGGCTCAGTTTCCCAAGGAGGGCTTTCGGAGGTGCCACTCGGTGTGCGCCTCGTAGGCGTGGGCGACGCGGAGAACCGTTGGCTCATCGAAGGCGCGGCCGGCAATCTGCAAGCCAATGGGCAGGCCGCTGGAGCTGAACCCGCAGGGAACAGAAATGGCCGGCAAGCCGGTCAAGTTGTAAGGAATACTGAAGCGGAGAAAGGCGTCGATGACGTGCTCGCGCAAATCCCCGGACTGAACGTAAAGCTCGCCGATGAGAGGCGGAAACGCCGGCAGGGTGGGCGAGACGATGACGTCCACCTGCTCAAAGGCCCGGCCAAAGACTTCTAGAAGCAGCGCGCGGGCTCGCTGGCTCTTGACGTAGTCGGTGGCCAACAGATAGCGACCGGCCTCGAGGTCAATCCGGACCCCGTCACCGTAGTCGTCGATGCGGGTGCGCATGTGCGGCTCATGGTAGGAGGTGGCCTCAGCCAGCGTGATGTGAGCCTCCATGGCCGCGCAGTTCTCCAGGTGAGGCAGGGAAACCGGCTGAGCGCTTGCCCCTAACTGCTCCAAGCTGCGGATGGCTTGCTGGACCGCGGTCAGAATTTCCGGGTCGACATGCTCAAAGAAATACTGCTCGGGGATGCCGAGTCGCACCCCGCCGACTTCGCCGCTCAGGCCTTGGGTGTAGTCGGGCACCGGTCGGTCGCTGCCGGTAGTGTCTTTGGGGTCAGGGCCCGCCAGCGCTGCCAGCAGCAAGGCGGCATCTTCGACCGACTTGGCCAGCGGGCCGACGTGGTCAATCGACCACGCCAGTGGGATGGCTCCGTAGCGGCTCACGCGCCCGTAGGTGGGTTTGATTCCCACCACGCCGCAAACCGCGGAGGGGATTCGGATGGAGCCGCCGGTGTCGGACCCGAGCGAGGCTGTGCAGAGCGACGCCGCCACCGCCGCGCCCGAGCCGCCGCTGGAACCCCCGGGAACCCGCTCAAGGTCCCAGGGGTTGCGCACCGGGCCGTAGTGCGGGTTGTTATTGGTTACCCCGTAGGCAAACTCGTGCATGTTGGTCTTGCCAACGATGACCGCGCCAGCTTCCCGCCACCGCGCCACCGCGGTGGCGTCGTAGTCCGGAACCCAATCAGCCAGCACCTTCGACCCGCACGTGGTGCGGGCACCACGGGTGGCAAACAAGTCTTTGATTGACACCGGAATCCCGTGCAGCGGGCCGCGATAGTGCCCGTTCAGGATTTCTTTCTCCGCCTGTCGGGCCTCTGCTCGCGCTGAATCTGCCAGGACGGTAATGTAGCTGTTCAGTTGGGAATCGAAACGCTCGATGCGCGTCAGGATGGCTTCGAGCAACTCAACCGGAGACAGGTCTTTCTTGCGAATGAGCGGCGCCAACTGGCTAAGGGGAAGGAGAGCGAATTTGTCGTCCATGGCAGCTCCTCCGTTCAGCGGGCCATAAACAAGGTGGCTGGTTCCCGCTCGCCCAGCTCCAGCGCCCGCAGGCTGGCCGAATAGTTGAGAATTACGCCGACCAGAGACGTGGTGGGTTCCACCCAGCGTTCCGGCAAGGCCGACTCTGTCATCACTGACATCTGGCGAATGGCCTCCTGCAACTGCGGACCCTGCGCCAGCACAGAGACGGCCAGCAAAGTCGACAAGCCGGCGGCCCCCCCCGCGCCCTGCAACAAGGCGCGGCGGGTAATCGGCTTCTGGCGGTGCCGATGAATGCTTGGAGTGAGCGCAGCGTCTGGTGTCATAACAGGTCTCCTTTAGCGGGCGGCAGGGGGCGGGGATTGCCCGAGCCGCTCCACCACAACCTTTCCTTTCTTTACCGTCAACAGAACCTGAATGTCTTTGATTTGCTCGGCGGGAACGGCCAGGATGTCGTGGTCGAGAACGATCAGGTCGGCCATCTTCCCGGGCTCGAGGCTGCCCCAGCTTTTCTCGCCGAAGAGGGCATAGGCGCTGGTTCGCGTATAGGCCCGAAGGGCGTCCATCACACTTACTCCCTCCGCTTTGCCCAGTATGTTCCCCTGGTCGGTCTTTCGCGCCACGGCAGCGTAGATGCCGTACATCGGGTTCTGGGGCAA
>DATEUS010000162.1:0-6049 GCA_035282985.1 Candidatus Acidiferrales bacterium | reverse complement strand
TTCGAGCTTCACCCGGGTTGGTGTCGTCGATTACCATGGGGCACCTTGTCATTTGTCGCCACGATTACTGTAAGGGTGCAACCGCCCCCCTACAATAGAGAGGAGGTCTCATCTGCCAGGGTACGAAAGTACTACCGGGCGGAGCGGGGATGGGCTGTAACCCATTGCCGGTAAATAGGTTGTAGTCCGTCCACCAGGGCAGGAGCAAATCGAAGCGAGTCGACGTCTGGCCGCCGATGCGCAGCAGGCGAGCGCGTAAGTTTGGCTTCGGGACGGCTTTCTTAGCAGGTCAGGTGCAGGGCGGCGACGACTCGCTTGGCATCTTTCAATTCGTTGTACTTCTGGCAGGCTTCTTTGGTCGGCTGGGCGTAGAGTTCGATGCCCAGGCTGCGGACAAACTCGATGGTCTCCTTGGGCACTTTCATGCAGCCGTAGTAGCCGGTGCCCACGACCAGGACCTCGGGCTTCGCCTTGGTCACCTCGTCCAGGTCGGCCTTGTCGAGCCGGTGGCCTTCCTTGCGCCACCAACTGGCATCCACTCGTTGGCCGGAGGGCGCGCCCTTGGGGTAGATGATGACGTCGCGGCTGTACTCCTTGCCGTCCACCTGCAGCCTGCCGAACTCATACTTCTCGATCATGGCTTCTTGTTTCATCCTAGACCCTGCCTGCGCCCAAGTCAACGCGACGGGGCTGCTCCGTGCGGCGGCGTTGTTGGACATAGATGTGCTTAAGCCATGCGAGTCGGCAAAGAGAGGCGGAGAGCAGTGGAGCCGGCGATCGGACTTGAACCGATGACCTGCCGATTACGAATCGGCTGCTCTACCACTGAGCTACGCCGGCCCGCCGGCTAGTGTACAACAGTCTGGCGAGATTGAGCAGCCCGGCCGAGGGGGACGGGAGCGCGGCATCCGGGGTAGTGAGGTGCGAAGTCAGAAAACGCTTGACACAGCCTGGGCAAACGAATAGCAACTAGCGCAGGGGTCGAGGATTTGACCTCGGCAGTCCCACCGGCACAAGGGGTGAGGGGGGATCTGTGAACGGGCTTGTCAAGAGACTCATAGCTGATGCCGCGCACGAGTGGGATCTTCCTCAGAAAACGATCCTGGCCATCGTTTGCCTCCCGTCTATTCTAGCCCTGAGCGGGGTTGCGGCAGCCCTGATGGGCAAAGATGCTTATAAATGGTTTACCGGCGAGGATGGCTTCGCAGAGAACATGCAAGTACTTTTCCTTGTGCTTGCTTTTGTCTTAAGTCTCACTATCGTCCGCCAGCTGTGGAAGACGAGAGACAAAGGAATCGCTTTGCTCTATTTAGGGGTGAGCATGGCACTTTTCTTTCTCATCGGTGAGGAAATCAGTTGGGGGCAGAGGATTTTCGGATGGGAGACCCCCGAATCAATCAAAGCGATCAGCAAACAGCCGGAGACCAACATTCATAACATCTACGGTGTTTGGGACCTGTTCAAATGGATGCAACTTCTGGTTGGGGCCTATGGCACACTCCTTCCCTTGCTTTTCCTGCGTTGGCCAGTCGTCGCCCGTTACCGAAAGACCGTCTCTCTCCTAGTTCCGCACTATGTGCTCATACCGTATTTCCTCTTCCTATTCGTCTGGAGAATTTACAGAACGTTTTTCGAACCTCCCAAGAAGTACTATTTCGTCATTTGGGAGTTTAACGAAGTGCTGGAATTAATTCTGTATGTCGGCGTGGTGCTATTCATGATTTTTCAGCTGCGGCAAACGAGGCAAACCGAAGTCCCATCACCGGCTCGATCGTAAATAGATGGAGTGTTTCGACCTGAGATCTTCCCACAGTTTGAAATGCATACTTTCGTGAACATCAAGACCGACCCGTGTACGTCGTGTGTTTCCCGCGATGAGAAATTAGGTGACCCTGAAGAGTTTTCCCGTTCAGCGCTGCCCTCCGCAGGAGTCATTCGGCTCCCAACGAAGCCATCGCCGAGGGGCGCGCCGCGGGCGAGAGCGCGCGGCGCGAGGTCAAGAAAACACTTGACACAACCTGAGCGGAGGAGTAGCAACTAAGCACCATCGAGTTTCTCGCGAACTCTTCGGAGTGACGAACAAATGGAAAAACTGAGATCGAAAGAAGACTTCTGGCTGATAGTGGCTGTTCTGTGGTTTGTGATTGCTGCCGGCAGATTCTACATCGTAGGGGACATGCTCGGGGGAGGCGTATTCGGCATGGTGGTCTTGGTTTTTGTCGTCAGAATGTGGATTCAACGACGTCGGAGAAAGCGCCAGTCGTCCTCCCCTGGATAAGCCCGCGCTCCCCGGTCAAAGGGGAGTTGTTCGCCGTTCTTGTCTGAATCCGCTGCGCCCACAAAAACCAAAAGCCCCCCGAGTTGGGGGGCTTTCAGGGGAAAGTAGGTATGGCCCAGTGCGCGGTTAGGCCAACCACTTTGCCCGCAAAGTCTAGAGAGGCGGGCAGGGGCGTGTCAAGCGAAAACTGGCGGGTTTTCGTTCCAATATTCTATTTCTTTTCAACAGGTTAGCGACAGCCCCGATAGGGGAAGAATCACCGAAAAACAGCTATCTTCTTCTGAGTCAGTCGCTTAGCGTCTGTGGTCGGTCAGGTTGAGGGTAATGACGTCCCCTGAACCGGGGCGGTCAAAGACCTTGCCCGGCGCCAGCCGCACGACCAGCAGCCGCAGCAAGCCGTAGGCGATGCCGGAGAGCAGGGCGAAGAGGAGAAACAAGCCCGTCCCGATGAAGATGTTGAGCAAGGTTTTCGCCCAACTGATGGCGGCACGCGGGTCGGACGGATCGCTCCAGGATACCCCCATCTCATAGCGCACGCGCTCGAGGAGTTCGGCGCCGGCCTCAGCAGAGCCCACTCCAGTGAGCAGCGCCACGAACGTCCCGGTGCGCCGGCCGTAAACGACAGGACGGAGAGGGTCGCCGGCGCCATTGAGGCGGAAGAGCCGCCCGAAGTCCTCCATCCGCGCGCGGGCGATTTGCGGAGTGGGATAGCTGATCAGGAGCAAGGTGGCTTCGTCAGTCCCTAAGCGGTAGCGTGCGACCTCAACCTCGGCGGCGTAAGCAAAACCCACCCAATCGCCGGCCGCGAGCGGGGCGACGCGGGCCAGCCCCAGGGGCCCCAGCAGGTAGCAGTCAGAGCCCCGCACCAGCCCCCGCTGCGGCAGATAGTACGGCAGCGTAGGCAGGGAAGCGTTCTCAGCCCCACCGGCTTGGAGTTGCTCCGCCAGCGCCTGCAAGGCGGTCACATCCGCACCGGGATCAGCCATAACTAGATGGCTGCCTTGGTAGAAGATCAGCGCCGTAGCGCTCCTGGAGCCCAGGTCACCCACCGGGAAGAGCTGCCCGCCTTGGCCCAGCAGGGTGAAGGCGCCATAGGCGCCGCTGCGGTCAATCATCTCGTGGACGGTGACCTGCCATTGTGTCCGGCCGTGGCGGTAGAGGCCCTGTTCGGAGCGAACGCTGCCGTATTCCCGCAGCAGGGCCGCCTCGGCTCCCGCCAGCGTCTCAAGCTGGCGAGCGTCGGCTTTTCTCCACTCGGTCCGTTCCCAGGGAGCGAGGCTCGGAGGCAGGAGGGGGCTCTGAGCGAAAGCTACTGGCGCAAAGGTTGCTGTCCAGAGTACCCACAGCAGGAGAGTCGTTCGCGTTCGGTTGTGCCAGCCCATCTTGCCTCTCACTTAGGATGGTAATACAGCTTTCTGCGGCTGGCTAGGTGGTGGGGCGGGGAAGCGAGCTACTCGGACGGTGGCGCGGGGGCTTTCTCAGAGGCAAAGGCGACGCTGTTGGTGTCCACCAGGTACTTGGACATCCCCGCGTAGAGCCCCCCGGCGACGGCCTGACGGCCCTCGGGTGACTTAAGCAGCTTCTCGTCCTGCGGATTGCTGAGGAAGGCCACCTCGGTGAGGATGGAAGGCATGCTTCCCCCGATCAGCACCACGAAGGGCGCCTGCCTCACCCCGCGGTTCTGGATGGTGCGGCTGGCCTTGCGCAGCTCGCCGTGGAGGTGGTGCTGGATAGCTCGCGCCAACTCGCGGGACTCGTTGACCTTCTCGTTGCGGCTGATGCTGCGCACCAGGTCCTGCAACTCGTGCACCGACTTCTGCGAGAGGGCGTTTTCTCGGGCCGCCAGCTCCAGCGCTTCCGGGTCGGTGGTGAAGTTCAGGAAGTAGGTTTCCACCCCGCGCACGGCGCGGGCGCGGCTGGAGTTGGCGTGGATGGAGATGAACAGGTCCGCCTGCTTCTCGTTGGCCAGAGCGATGCGGTTCTCAAGCGGCACGAAGGAGTCGTCCTCGCGAGTGTAGATGACCTCGGCGCCTAGCTGTTCTTCAATCATCCGGCCCAGGCGGCGGGCGACGTCGAGAACTAAGTCCTTCTCCATCAAGCCGGTGGGGCCGATGGTGCCGGTGTCGTGCCCGCCATGGCCGGCGTCGAGCACGATGCGGCCCACCTTAAGGCCGAGGGCGCGCGACAAGGTGTGGTTGCCGTCGGCGGTGGGCTTGGGTACGGAAGGCGGCTGCGGCACCGTCAGGGTAGGCTGAGGCACAGAGAGGGTGGCGGTTTCTGCCTTCGGCGGCTCCACCGCTGCTGCGGGCTTCGCTTTGGCTACCGGCACCGGTGGAGGGGGTTCGGCCGCCTTGCGCGCGGCCTGGGTGGGTGCAGGCCCGCGGATGTCAACCACCAGCCGGAAGGGGTTGGGCAAGGAGAAGAAGGAGTAGTTCTCGGCGTTCTTGACCTCGAGGACGACGCGGCTGACGCCGGCGCGATTCTCCCCGATGCGGATGCGGCTCAACAGCCCCTCCTCTATTTCAAAGCTCTTGCCGCTCAGCACCGTGCTGAGCCGGGTGTGGAAGAGGTCGAAGAAAATCCGGTCGGGGTTGGCGATGCGGGCGCCCTGGTATTTCACCTCGCCTTCAAGGTCCACCACCACGCGGGTATAGTTCTCCGCGTTCCAGTAACGGATGTTGCGCACCTCCACCCGGTCGTCACTCGTCGTCTCGGGTGGCGGGGGAGCCGAGGCGGAGGCCGCCGCGGTCTGTTCGGCTTCAATGGCTTTGATTCTCTCCCGCGCCGTGGCGGCGTAATGGGAACGCGGATAGGTGTTGAGAAACTCCTGGTAGGTCTTCAGTCCGGCGTCCAGGTCTTTCAGGTGCACGTGGTAGAGCTGGGCGATGTTGAAGAGCGCGTCGTCCTGGTAGCGGCTGTGGGGGTACTCGCTCCGCAGGAATTCGTAGGTCTCAATAGCTTTGCGCCAGTACTTGGGATCGAACTGCTTGGCCATGTCGTGGTAGACCTCGGCCGCCGCTGCCAGCGCATCGGGGGCGATGCTGCTGAAGGGAGCCAGGTCATAGACCCGACGGTAGAGGAAGACGGCTCGCAGGTACTCCTTTTCCAGCCGCTTGTCCTCCGGGGTGCCCTGCAGGTCGGCCCGCAGACGATTGGCCTGCTCCAGCCGCAGGTTGGCGACCCGCAGACGCTCGCTGCGGCTGTTCCCAGGCTCGGCGCCGAGCAGCCCCGAGGCCAGCGTCAGGCCAAGCAGCAGCCCCAGGCCCGCCTGCCACAGATTCGCGGCGGGCAGGCCCACCGCGCGCAGGTGGTTGCGCCATCTTGGCTCGCGTGTAGTTGGCGGTTTCATTCGTTCATGTACACCAGGCGCCCGCGGTGGTCCACTACGGGGTAGATATGACTCGGTCCGGCGCGACCGGGCCCCAGCTTGCTGTAGAGCATGCGCAGGCGTTCCAGGTACTCCTGGGTCTCGCGATAGGGCGGCACCCCGTCAGCGGCAGCCACGGCGTTTTCGCCGGCGTTATAGCCGGCCACGGCCAACTCCAGGTTGTTGTCAAAGCGATCGAGCAGGAAGCGCAAGTAGCGGACGCCGGCGATGATGTTTTTCTGGGGGTCGAAGGGATCGCTGACGCCAAAGCGGGCGGCGGTGCGGGGCAGCAACTGCATCAGGCCCAGGGCGCCCTTGCGGGAACGCGCCCGGGGATTCCAGGCCGACTCCACTTCGATAATGGCGTGCACCAACTCGGGGTCGATGCCGTGCTGCTGGGCCAC
>DATEUS010000161.1:0-4352 GCA_035282985.1 Candidatus Acidiferrales bacterium | reverse complement strand
CTCGCCGCTCAGAACGAGTTGCAGCGCGCGGCCCTTGCCCACCAAACGGGCGAGCCGCTGCGTGCCGCCGTAGCCGGGAATCAAGCCCAGCTTGACCTCGGGTTGACCGAGGTGGGCGTTTTCAGCGGCCAGGCGCAAGTGGCAGGCCATGGCCAGCTCGCAGCCGCCGCCGAGGGCAAAGCCGTTGATAGCGGCGAGGAAGGGCTTGGGGGCGCGCTCGATGCGGTCGAGCACCGACTGGCCGAAAAGGCCGTAGTCGCGCCCGGCGACAGGGTCGAGCACCGACAATTCGTTGATGTCGGCCCCGGCGACGAAGGCCTTGTTGCCGGCGCCGGTCAGGACGGCGGCGCGGACGGCCGGGTCGGCGATGACTTCGCCGACGACGGCGTCGAGCTCCTCCAGCGTCTTGCGGTTGAGGGCGTTCAGGACCTTGGGGCGGTTAATGGTGATAATGGCGACGGCGTCGCGCTTTTCATAGAGCAGGTTTTCGTAGGTCATCAAATCACCTCGCGCGCAAAGCTATTGAAACCACAGATGCACACAGATACACACAGATAAAAACCTGAAACCACGGATGGGCACGGACAAAACCCGGAAAGACGGCAGGGGACAAGCCCCTGCCCTACCCAAGCAAGCCTCCTTTCCTCTCCCTTCTATCCTTGGTTCCCCTAGAAGCAGATCCCTCGCTCCGCTCCCTTCGACCGCGCTCCCTTCGGCAGGCTCAGGGTCTCCGCTTCGCTGCGACAGGGCAGGCGGGATGACATTCGCTCCGCTCATGTCAGTTGAAGATTCATCGGTTTGGGGTTCTTGGGATCGGAGTAGTCGTAGAAGCCGCGGCCGGTCTTGCGCCCGTGGTAGCCGGCGGTGACCAGGCGCTTGAGCAGCGGCGGCGGGGCGAAGCGCTTCTCCCGATACTCCTCGAACATAATCTCGGCGATGTAGAGGGTGGTGTCGAGCCCGACGAAGTCGAGCAGGGTGAAGGGCCCCATGGGGTGGTTCAGGCCCAGATGGATGGAGCGGTCAATGTCGGGGATGGAGCCGAAGCCTTCCTCCAGGGCGCGGATGGAGTCGAGCAGATAGGGGATGAGTAGGCGGTTGACAATGAAACCCACCCGGTCCCAGGTCCGCACCGGGACCTTGCCGACTTTTTCGGCGAAGGTGACCGCGGTCTCGAACACCTCGTCCTCGGTCTGAATGGTGCGAATGACCTCAACCAGCTTCATCAGCGGCACCGGGTTCATGAAGTGCAGGCCGACAAAGCGCTGCGGCCGGCCGGTGGCCGCCGCTATCTCGGTGATGGAAATCGAGGAAGTGTTGCTGGCGAAGAGGGTGCGCGGGGGGCAGAGCTTATCAAGCTCGGTGAACAATTCTTTTTTCAGCTTGGGGTTTTCGGTGATGGCTTCAATCACCAGGTCGCAGTCCTTGAGGTCGGCGACGCTGGTGGTGCGCTTGAGGCGGCTGAGGGTGTTTTTCCTCTCCTCCTCGCTCAGTTGGTTTTTTTCCACGAATTTCTGCAGGCTGCGCTCGATGATCTTCATGCCTTTGTCGAGCAGGTCGTCGTTGACTTCGCGGGCCACGACGGAGAAGCCGGCCTGGGCCGTCACCTGGGCGATGCCCGAGCCCATCAGGCCGAGACCCACCACACCCACTTTTTGAATGTCCATTGTTCTTGTCTCCTGTTAGCAGAGTCTTCGCTTTGCCCCTCGACTCCCGCTCGAAACCGACTCGAAATCCCACGAGTGGAAAAGCCGGGTGCGTCCTACAAAGGCCCGCCTGCGGCGGGCGGACAGACAGGAATGTCTGTCCCACCAAACCAGAACCACGTTCAACCGACAGATTCAACGATGACGGCGATACCCTGGCCGCCGCCGATGCAGGCGGTGGCCAGACCGTAGCGGGCGCTGCGGCGGCGAAGCTCGTGGAGTAGGGTCAGCACCAGCCGCGTGCCCGTGGCGCCCAAGGGATGGCCGAGGGCGATGGCGCCGCCGTTGACGTTGGTCTTGTCGCGATCGAGTCCCAACTCCTTTTCCACCGCCAGGTACTGCGGGGCAAAAGCTTCGTTGACTTCAATCAGGTCAATGTCGTCGAGCGTGAGGCCGGCTTTCTCCAGCGCCCTCCGGCTGGCGGGAACCGGGCCGATGCCCATAATACGCGGCTCGACGCCGACCACCGCCCAAGAAACCAGCCGGCCGAGGGGCTTCTTCTTTTTCTCGCGGGCGATTTTTTCGGTGGTGACAACGACGGCAGCGCCGCCGTCGACGATGCCGCTGGCGTTGCCGGCGGTGATGATGCCGTCCTTGCGGAAAGCCGCCGGGAGCTGGGCCAAGCCTTCGAGAGTGGTCTCGGGGCGGCGGTGGTCGTCTTCGCTGAAAAGGGTCGTGCCCTTCCGGCTCTTGATCTCGACGGGGACGATTTCGTCCTTCAGGCGGCAGGCCTTGTAGGCAGCCTCGGCGGCCTGCTGGCTGCGGAAGGCATACTCGTCAGAGGCCTGGCGGGTGATGCCGAGCTGCTGGGCCAGGTTTTCGGCGGTGTCAGACATATAGCAGCCGCAGTAGGAGTCTTTGAGAGCCACCATCAATGAATCTTCAAGTTGACCTTCACCCAAGCGGAAACCCCAGCGGGCGCCGCGCACAACGTGTGGGGCCTGGCTCATCGATTCCATGCCGCCGGCCACTACCATCCGGGCCTCGCCGAGCAGCAGGCGGTGGGCGGCCTGGATGATGGATTCCATCCCCGAGCCGCAGAGGCGGTTGACGGTGACGGCGGGGACCTCCTTGGGCAGGCCCGCCTTCAAGCCGACGTGGCGGGCGCCGTAGATGGCGTCGCCCGAGGTCTGCAGGGCGTTGCCGAAAATGACATGGTCGCACTCGGCGGGGTCGACGCCGCTGCGCTCGACGGCGGCGCGGGCGGCCACGGCGCCCAGCTCAATGGCGGACAGCTCGCGCAGGACGCCGCCGTAGCGGCCCATGGGAGTGCGGGCCCCGGCGAGGATGACAATATCTCGTGGCTCCATCCAGCTCCCCTTGCTATCGGGTGTGAGCCCGCCGGCGGCGGGCGTGCCCGCCTCAGCCTAACGCACGACGACGGCGTTGCCTTTCTGGCGGGCTTCGTCGAGAGAAAACTCGGCGCGGTTGACGACGTCGGTGGCGATGTCGACCGGGTCGTAGTCGGGCCGGACGGCGGCCTCGCTGACGCCGGCGCTGAAACTGATGGAATCCTTGCCGCCGGGGAGCGTAAGGGCGCTCAAACGCGAACGCAGCTTCTCCACCGTGGGCTGAATCTTGTCGGTGGTGGTATCGCCCAGCACCACGGCGATACTGGTGGGGGTATAGCGGAAAGCGAGGTCGGTCTGGCGGACGGCGGCGAGCACAGTCTCGCCCGCCTGCTGCATGAACTTGCGCAGGGCGGCATCGCCCAACTGGCGCAGCCAGTGGGCGCCCTTGTCAAGCTCCAGCAGAACGACCACGAGCGGGGTGCCCTGGGTCTTGGAGCGGTTGGCTTCGTTGACCAGGCAGTCGAGATAGCTGCTGCGGGCCAGCAGGCCACTGGCGTCCTCGGGGACGGAGAGGCGCTTCATCAATGTGCGGAGCTTGGCATGGCTCATGGCGGTGGCCACCTGATCGGCCACGGCTTTGAGCATGTAAACCTCGTTGGGCTTCCACTGGCGCACGTGGTCGGCCTGGGAGAGGGCGATCAGCCCCTCCTGCTCCTGCGACTCTTTGTTGATGAGGGGCATGGCCAGGACCGACTGGGCCCCGACCTGCTTCAGCTCGGGGGAAAGGTTGACCTCCAGGACGGCACCGTTCTCGGGGTGGAGTTCAATCTGACTCAAGATGGCCATCAGCTTCATCACCGCCGGGCCGGGCGACTGCGGCACGCCGGGGGCGCAGTACTCCACGGCAGTGGAGGGGGGCTTGCCGAGACGGCCCAGCACGCCCAGGCAGCGGCTGGAACGCAGGTGCTTGCCCACTTCACTGACGGCGGCGTGCAGGGTGGTCTTGGGGTTGTTCTGGCGGTAGAGGATGTGGGTGATTTCCGAGATCTTGGCCAGATCGCTGACCGTCTCTGTGCTCAGCGGAGCCGCCGGCGGTGGGGCGGCGGCAGCAGCGGGAGCGGCCGCGGCGGCGGCGGCCTGCGAAGGAGTCTGAAGGCCCTCGGGGAAGTACTGGGCCATCTCGAAAAGCCGATAGAGGCGCTCGTTGCCGGCCTCTTCGCCGGAGAAGTTCTGGTGAATCTTCTGCAGCTTCTCGATGGCTTTGGCCTTGAGCGAATACTGCAGGAAGATCTCGACCTGCACGATCATGTGGTCGAGCAGAGCGCGGCGGCGGACGGGGTCGAGGGTGGAGAGGTCG
>DATEUS010000160.1:0-2511 GCA_035282985.1 Candidatus Acidiferrales bacterium | reverse complement strand
CAGAAGGCCCGCCGATGCGGACGTTGCTCCTGCGAGTGGCGAAGCTGCCGCCGGAAGCGCAGCAGCAGGCGCTGGAGAGCGACGAAGCCTTCCAGCGCATGCCGCCGCGGATGCAGGAGCGTGTGCGTCAACGCTTGGCCGAGTTCAACGCGCTGCCGGCCGAGCAACGCCAGACGCTACTGGAGCAGTTCGAGCGGGGCGGGGAAGAGCGGCCCCTGCACGCGCTCTTCTTGCGGGTGGCGCCTTTGTCCCCGGAGGAACAGCAACGGGCGCTGCAGCAGGATGCATTCTTCCAGGCCCTGCCGCCGCAGGCCCAGGAGCGTTTCCGACGGCACCTGGAGAGGTTCAGCCAGCAGCCGCCGGAGGAGCGCCAACGGCAGCTGGGGCGGTTCCAGCGCTTCGCCGATCTCCCCCCCGAGGAGCAGGAGAGGCTCCGCCATCGCGCCGAACGCTTTGCGGAAATGAATCCCGAGCAGCGCCGCGAGGCTCGCCGGGTGTTCCACGCCTGGCAGCAACTCCCGCCCGAGCGTAGGGATTTGATGGTCGAGCGCCTGCGCCGCTTGCAGAGTGCGGTGCCGGAAGAGCGTCGCGCTCTTCTGGAAGACGAAGAGTTCCTGGTGCCTCTCAGTGCAGAAGAGAAGCAGTTGCTGCAACAGGTTTGGCGCTTGCGCCAGGTCGTGCCGCCTCCCGGACCCATGGGTCCCTCTCCCCCGTACTAGGCCCCCGTAGTCCCTTTTCGCTCTCGCTACAAGATATTGCGCTAGCAAACCAGGATTCCAACCGAAAAGCGCAACCGGTTGAAGTACCCTCCTAATCGGCTCAAGAAAGTCGGGCCAAACGCAATTTTTTCCTTGACAAGAGGGAGTCTCCGGGGTAAGAAGTGGCGGTAAGTGGGAGGCTGTGGAAGAAAGGGGTTGACCGCGGCCTTCCAAGGTGGGTGCAGTGATGGCTCAAACCCGCCAGAGTTGGGGTTCTAGGAAGAACGGCAATTTGCTCGACGCGCTCGGGCGGCCTTAGTGGGGTCGCCGGCTGCCACCATTCTAAGGTGCGCCAGCCGTGAGCTTGGGAGTGAGGATGCTTCGGGGCAGCTACCCGGCACGCGTGGACGAGAAAGGGCGCCTGAAGATCCCCGCCGCTTTTCTCCAGCAGTTGCGCGAGGGCGATAGCGGAGAGTTTTTCGTGACCAGCCACAACGGCCAGTTCGTTCGCGTCTACCCGCTGGGGGAATGGAACCGGATCGAGGAGCGCCTGGCCCGGGTCAGCTCCACCAACCGCGTGAAGAAAAAGTTCCTGAACCTGATCAACTACTACGGTCAGGTGGTCTCGCTGGACAAGCAGGGCCGGCTGCTGATGCCGGCGCTGCTGCGCGACTCGGCCGCCATGAAAGGCGAAGTGACGGTGCTGGGCTCGCTGACCTATCTCGACGTCTGGAACCGCCAGCGCTTCATCGAGGATTTGCGCAAGAACCCGTTGACTCAGGATGACGAGAATATTCTGGATGAGCTGGGCGTTTAGTGAACGCAGGGCATACGCCGGTGATGGTGCGGGAGGTCGTGGACTTCTTGGACGTCAAGCCCGCGGGGGTCTACGTCGATGCCACCGTGGGGGCCGGCGGGCATGCCGCCGCCATCCTGGACCGGCTTACCACCGGACGGTTGATTGGTTTGGATAGTGATCCTATGGCTTTGAAAATCGCTCAGGAGCGTCTGACCCCTTACCAGCCGCGTTACCACCTCGCACACTCCAACTATGCGAACCTGACTGACGTGCTCCATCGGGTGGGCCAGGATGCCGTTGACGGAATCCTGGCCGACCTGGGCGTCTCCTCCCTCCAACTCAGCGCTCCTGAGCGAGGATTTTCGTTCCAAACGGCGGGGCCGCTCGACATGCGCATGGACCCGGAAAGTCCGCGCACGGCCGCCGACTGGGTGAACCACGCCTCGGAAAGGGAGCTGGCCGAGCTGCTCACCCGCTACGGCGAAGAGCGCCACGCCGCCAGAATTGCCAGGGCGATTGTGCGGTCGCGCCCCGTCCGCGACACGCTCCACCTGGCGCAGATAGTGACGGGGACTCGGAAGGCCAAGGGAAGGCGGAAACTGCATCCCGCAACAAGAACGTTTCTGGCGCTGCGGATTGCGGTGAATCGAGAACAGGAGGAGCTCGAGCAGTTTCTTCTCCGGGTCCCCGTCCTACTTAATCTCGGCGGCCGGGTGGTCATTCTCAGCTACCACTCGGGAGAAGACCGCCTGGTGAAGCAGGCCTTTCGCCGAGAAGCGGCCGCGGGCCGCTTCCGCCTGCTGACCAAAAAAGTGGTGCGGCCGCGGGCGGAAGAGGTAGCCACCAACCCCCGGGCGCGCAGTGCCCGGCTGCGGGCAGCGGAGAAGTTGCCGGTCCAGTGACGGCGAAAGTGAGGGCGCGCAGGTGAGTTCGACCCCCCAGTTCTGCTGGGTCAAACGCATCGACAATAGCCGACTCGTCCGTCAGCGCGATCCCGCCTATGTGCGCGAAGGC
>DATEUS010000159.1:0-8126 GCA_035282985.1 Candidatus Acidiferrales bacterium | reverse complement strand
GGAAAGCTCGGCTTGATTGCGGAGGTGCAGCCCTACCACTGCATCGACGATATGCGCTGGATGGAGGAGCGCATCGGCCCCCAGCGCGCCCGCGGCGCCTACGCCTTCCGCTCGCTCATCAACGGCAGCGCCATCTTGTCTTTCGGCTCCGACTGGCCCGGGACCAATGCTTCCTACTACCCGATCAATCCCTTGCTGGGCATTTACGCCGCCGTCACCCGGCAGACGCTGAAGGGACAGCCCGCGGGCGGCTGGTTCCCCGAACAGCGGGTCTCGGTCGAGGAAGCCATCCGCTTCTACACCCTCAACAACGCTTACGCCGCTTTTGAGGAATCCATCAAGGGGTCAATCAAGGAAGGCAAGCTGGCCGACCTGGTCGTGCTCGACCGCGACATCCTCAGCCGCCCGCCGCAGGAACTGCTGCAGACTCAAGTCCTCTTCACCATTTTCGACGGGCGCATTGTCTACGAAAAAGGCGCCGAGACGAACAAGGCGCAGTAGCCTGAGGGGGGCCTCACTTCTCCCCCAGCGCGACAAAGATGCTGATGGCCGCGGTTTGGCTGCCGCAAGTCGAAGTTGCGCAGCATTTCTCCCCGACCGACTCTACCGCCACCTGCTTCAATCCCGCGGCCTCCAGCCAGCCCCGCACCTCTTGGCGCTTGAAGCCTAGCCAGCGGTCGTGCTGCTCGGTGGCCAGGAAGGTGTGGTTGTGTTCGTCCAGGTCGGTGATCACTAGCCGCCCACCGGGCTTCAGAATGCGGGCCAACTCCGCGATGGCCGCGCCCGGGGACTCGACGTGGTGCAGGTACATGTTGGCGAAGGCGTAGTCGACTTCGCCCTCAACCAGCGGCAGCCGCTCCGCTTCCCCCGGCCGGTACTCGACCTTCGCCCCGGAAAACTTGTGCTTCATCTCCGCCAGCATCTCCTTGGACTGATCCACAGCCACGACCGCCAGCCCCCGCCGCAACAAGGCCTCGGTGATGAACCCGCTACCGGCGCCGATGTCGGCCGCCTTCCTGCCTGCTTGGACTCCGGCAACATCCAGCGCCTTCTCGCGGACCGCCTCCGAAAAGAAGCTCGCCCGCATCTGGTCCCACTGGGAAGCCACCTGATTGAAATACTCCTTGCTGCTCACAGCGATCTACTCCTCTCCTTCGCCCCCGGCTTGCGTCCGACCAAGGTAACCGCTTGCGCTCGGACCAGCTTATCCAGCAGCGGCGAGGCCGCCGGGCGTTGGGCCACAATCTCCACTGCCTCAAAACCGGCAGCGCGAATCGTCTCTATATAAGCGCTTTGCTCCAGGGCGGTGGCGATGCAGCTACAGGGGGCCACCTTCTCCGCCGCCTTGTGCACCAGCCCAGGCTCACCCCGGAGCACGATGTCAGCGATGGCGAAGCGGCCTCCCGGTCGCAGCACCCGAAAGATTTCCCGGAAGACGGCAGCCTTGTCTGGAGCCAGGTTGACGACACAGTTGCTCAACACCGCATCCACAGAGCCTGATGCCAACGGGAGATTCTCAATGTCGGCCCGATGGAACTCTACTTGGGGGTAGTGGCCGCGAGCGGCGTTGACGCGCGCCCGCTCCAGCATCTCCGGTGTCATGTCGATACCAATGACGCGCCCGGAGGCTCCGACCTGATTGGCAGCAAGAAACACATCCATGCCGGCCCCGCAGCCCAGGTCGACTACCTTTTCGCCGGGCTGAAGACGGGCGGCGCGCACCGGATTGCCGCTCCCCTGACCCAGAAAAGCTCCTTTGGGAACGGAGGCAATTTCCTCCGGGCTGTAGTCGGGCTCATAGCTGGGCGGGGCACAGCAAGTGGCCGCAACGTGAGCTTCACGCGTGCGCGCAATCTCGCCGTAGGCAGCGGAGATTCTCTCTTTCCGATCTTTCACCTCAGCTCTCACAACTCACCTCACATCAGGGACTCTCTCTAGCAGCCTCATCTGACCGGCCGGGAGTGGATCGGCCGCCCCACTCCTGCCGGCCTTCTCGTCCGCGCTCACCGAGCGAGACGAGTTTTGCCCCCAGGGGGACGGTTACTCGCCCTCACCCGGGCCGCACGGACACGGTCCACAAGGACACATCGTCGCCTCCTTTCCCGGCGGACTCAACGCCGGTCTTTCTTCTGAAAACCCACCACGCACTTGCCGCCGCGCCGCCGCTTCAGCCGCGCCCGCAGCCGCTGGAGGTCGTCTTGAATATCGGAGCAGCAGCAGACCTTTTCCAGGCAGCAGCGCACATCGTCAAAGAAAGAATGCTCAGCATCCTTCAAGCGGTAGTAAACATAGCGGCCCTCGCGCCGCTCCTCCACCAGAGCGGCAGCCTTCATCAGTTTCAGATGACGGCTGACGTTGGGCTGCGGCTCCGCCAGCGCGTCCACCAGTTCGCAGACGCACAGCCCATCTTTTACCGTCACCAGGCAGCAGGCCAAGCGCAGCCGCAGCCGCTCGCCCAGCACGGCGAAGAGGTGAGCCGGTTGTTCTAGTGCCAGTTGCATATATGCATATACTGGAATATGAACCTGGGGTTTGTCAAGTACTTTTTTCGCGGGCAAGGGGTCCCTTCCCGCTAGGACTTCCCTGCGGCGCTGTCGCTGGCTACGCGCTCAAAGCCCGCGGTCGCCGACCCCGGGCATGCCGAAAACCGACCGAGGGGGCAGAGTCAGCCCGCTACTTCCGGCAACAGGCCGGCTGCGGACAATCGGCCGGGCTCGTGCAGCAGCGGTGTGGACAGCCTGAGCGCTCAGGCGAAGAGGCCAGCAGGCCTCCCCCCAAGGCCAAGAGCCCCGCCAGCAGGAAAACCACCGTTAGTTTTCTCATTTGTTCTTACCTCCTTTGGCTTTTCTTCCCGTAGAAGGAATGGTTTCAATCAGGGGACAGATGGCGCTGGCGCTGTGCGGCAGCCGTGGAAGCTGTTGCGAGCGGTTGAGCACGCGCCGCAACACCCGCCGAAACCGCGCCAGGTCGGCCAGCTCCCGCTCCACTTCCTCCAGCCGCTGCTCCAGCATCTTGCGCACACAGTCGCAGGGCGACCGCCCGGCATACCTCAGCCTCAGGATCTCTTTGATTTCTTCCAGGCGGAACCTGGCCGCCTGTGCCTGGCGGATAAAGCGCAACCGTTCCAGCGCCTCCCGCGTATAGAGGCGATAGCCCGACGCGCTGCGTGCCGGCGACGGCAGCAGGCCCAGGCGCTCGTAGTAGCGAATGGTCTGCACGGTGCTCCCGGCTGCGCGCGCCAACTCGCCAATGCGGGTTCCGTCCTTCATCGCGCCTACTCTAAACCCTATAGTTGACTATAGGGTCAAGAGATTTCTGCTGGCGGGGAGATTGACCCCGACCGTCGCCTCCGACCACAATGGGATGTAGAGGAGGACTCGGGATGCGCGCCGTCGTGCAGCGGGTCTCGCAAGCGCGGGTGCGGGTGAACGGCGAGGTTACCGGCGAGATCGGCACCGGCGTGGTGGTGCTCCTGGGGGTCGCCAAAACCGACGACGAAGCCGCGGCCGAACAACTGGCGGAGAAAATCTGGGGCCTGCGCCTGTTCAACGATGAACAGGGCCGAATGAACCTCTCGCTGGAGGAGGTGGGCGGGGCGGTGCTGGCCGTTTCCCAGTTCACCCTCCACGGCGATTGTCGCAAGGGCCGCCGCCCCAGCTTCGATCGCGCCGCCCCCGCCGAGCAGGCCAAGAAGCTCTATGAGGCCTTCGTTACCGCCCTGCGCCGCCAGGGGGCCCGGGTCGAAACCGGCGTCTTTCAGGCGATGATGGACGTAGAACTGGTGAATGACGGGCCGGTGACGCTCCTGCTCGACACCGACCGCACTTTCTACTAGGCGCCCTATGGTCAACCCCACGGAAGCTTTTCGCTTGGCGCTGGCGTCGCTGGCAGCGCGCAAGCTGCGCAGTCTGCTCACACTGCTGGGCCTGATCGTCGCCGTCAGCTCGCTGATTCTGGTGATGACCCTGATCCAGGGCGCCAACACTTACGTGCAGGAAAAGCTGGCCAACCTGGGCACCAACGTCTTCGAAGTGGCCAAGACCCCGCTGGTCATCACCAACTTCGAGGAATTTGCCGAGGCCCTCAAGAACAAGGATTTGACGCGCGAGGACTGGCTGGCGGTAGCCGAGGCCTGCCAGAGCTGCCGGGCCGTGGGCGCGGTGGCCAGGACCAGTGGTCGCGTCCGCTACGCCAATCGCAGCCTGACCGACATCGAAATCAAGGGCGAGAGCGCCAACATGGCCGCCATCACCACCCTCGACCTGGCCGCCGGGCGCTACTTCACCGAAAGCGAGGAGCGTGAGGCCACCCCCGTCGTCCTGCTCGGTCACGGAGTGGCGAAGGAATTCTTCCCCAGCGTCGACCCGCTCCACCACACCGTGCGGATTGGCGGTGAAGAGTTCCGCGTCATCGCGGTGGCGGAAGAAATCGGCTCCATCCTGGGCCAGGAGCAGGACAACTTTGTCATCATCCCGCTCGGTGTCTTTGAAAAGCTCTACGGCCGTCGCCACAGCCTCACCCTGAAGGTGCAGGCGTTCTCGGAAGCCGGGCTCGAGCCGGGGCTGGAAGAGGTGCGCACCCTCCTGCGCGGCCGCCGCAACTTGCGCTACGACGACCGGGACGATTTCTATCTGGCCACGGCCGAAACCTACCTGGAGCTCTGGGAGAGCATCAGCTCGGTTTTCTTCATCGTCTTCGTCCTCATCTCCTCCATCGCTTCGCTGGTCGGGGGTATTGTGATCACCAACATCATGCTGGTGTCGGTCACCGAGCGCACCAAAGAAATCGGTCTCCGGCGCTCGGTGGGAGCCACGCAGAGGGACATCCTGCGGCACTTCCTGCTGGAAGTGCTGGCCATCTGCCTGACGGGAGGGACGATAGGTGTGATGCTGGGCTTTCTCCTAGCCCTGCTATTGCGGCAGTTCACCCCTTTTCCGGCCACGGTCAAACTCTGGGTGGCGCTGCTGGGGCTGGGACTCTCCTCGGTGATTGCCGTGATCTTCGGCCTCTACCCGGCCATCAAAGCGGCCCGGCTTGACCCCGCCGTGGCCTTGCGAGCGGAATGATGGTGAGCAACCCCTGGACCGAAAGCCTGGCCACCGCCCTGGCCGCCATCCGCGCTCACAAGTTGCGGGCTGCCCTGACCATGCTGGGCGTGGTCATCGGAGTGGTGTCAGTGATTAGCGTGGCCGCCGTCATCCACGGCCTCAATCAGCACATCGCCAATCAAGTGCAGAGCATCGGAGCGCGGACCATCTTCATCACCCGCTTCCCCGCCTTTCATTTCGAGCAGTGGCCGGAGGAGATTCGCCTCCGCAAGCACTTTGCCTATGAGGATACCCTGGCCCTGCGCGAACAGTGCAACCCTTGCTCTATCGTTACCCCCTTCCGGACCCGGGCCTTGTTCTTCGGCCACCGCAATGTGATCCGCTTTCGCAATCAGCAAGTTGACAACCCCTTCATCCGCGGGGCCGAACCCCAAATGCCCCAGGCCTTCCCCATCTTTACCGTCAAGGAAGGGCGGATGTTCACCGACTACGAGAACGAACACCGGGCGCGGGTGGCGGTGCTGGGGCTGGCCATCGCCGACTCGCTCTTCGGCCGCCTGGATCCCATCGGGAGAATGGTTCGCGTGAATGGCATCGAGTTCCAGGTCGTCGGCGTCTGGGAGCAGCACTCCGGGCTCTTCGGCGGGCCGGGCATCGACCAATTCATCATCATCCCCTACAACACCTTCCGCAAACTCTGGCCGGACATTGAAGAGGAAATCATCGGCGTGGCGGTGGACGACCCGGCGCTGCTTCCTCGCGCCCAGGATGAGATTACCAACATCCTCCGCCGGCGCCGCCACGTGGCCCCCAACGCCAAGAACGATTTTGAAATCACGTCCCCGGACTTTATCACTGAGCTCTGGCAGCAGCTCACCGGCGCCATCGTCATGCTCACCCTGGTCATCAGCTCCATCGCTTTGGTGGTGGGTGGAATCGGGGTGATGAACATCATGCTGGTGTCGGTCACCGAGCGCACCGGAGAAATCGGCCTGCGCAAGGCCATGGGAGCGCGACGGCGCGACATCCGCCGGCAATTCCTCACCGAAGCCGTGACCCTTACCGGCCTCGGCGGCCTCTTGGGGATTTTGCTGGGTGCGGCCGTGGCCTATGTGATCCGCTGGCTCTTCCCCAACCTGCCCACCTCGCTGTCGTTGTTCTGGGTGGTGACGGCTCTAGCCCTGGCCGTCGGTGTGGGACTGTTCTTTGGTATCTACCCAGCCGCGCGCGCGGCAACCCTCGACCCGGTTACCTGCCTCCGCTACGAATAGCTAGCGCTGCCGCCGTACGGCAACACCAACAGCCATCTAATCTAGCCGCCGCTCTCGCGTGAGGCCGGGGGCACCATCCTATTGAGGCGGTAATAGACCACCAGGTTGCCGTAGTGCTCGGCGGCGTGCTCGACTGCCTGCATCCAGAAGGCGTAGCGGCTGGTGGTGTAGTCGCCGTAGGGATTCTTGACCCCCTCCAGCATCTGCGCGTCGGTGCCCGGCTGGATCAGCTCCGCTCCCTCCTGGTAAGACTTCTTGAGCAAATCCACGATCTCGGCCTTGCTCTTGAAATTTTCGGTGGCGAACTCGTCGGGGTCGTAGGGCTGCCCCTGCGCCTGCCGGACGTAACGGAGGTTGACGGCCGCAATGTGGTGAACAATCTCGCCGAAGGTTCGCACCTCCTTCGTCGGTTGGTAGTCATACTTGTCTTCGGGAAACTCTTCGGCCATCTCAATCAGCTTGTTGCCGTTGTTCATCCAACTGTCCAGCAACTCCTTGGCTTGCCCCGACTGGACCACGGGGGCTTTCTGGCATCCGGCCAGCACGACGGCTGCGGCCAGAAGAGCGATGAACGGCACGATGGAACAGGAGTTACGCATGTTGCCCTCCAGGAGAAAGTTGGGAACGCAAAAGTCTACCACACGCAACACGCCTTGGCTCGCAGCCGTCCCTCGACACGGTGCCAGCCAGCGGCCAAGCTAGCCGCTTGCCTCGGAGGTGACGGATGCCGCAGTACTGGCGTCGGCTCCAGTCCAAGCGCACTGACGGCCTATCTGTTATAGTGGTCAGCAATGCGAACAAAGCAGAGCAAGCTGGAAGAGGCCGACATCCTCGGCGTCCTCAAAGAAGCCAAGTACCCGCTCAGCCTGCGGGAGCTGGCGCGCAAGCTCGACCCCCACGGTCGTGAGCGTCAGGCCCTCAAAAAAATACTGCGACGCCTGCAGGACCGCGGCCAGGTGGCGGAGGTCAAGAGCGGCCGGTTCATAATGGCCGAGCGCAAGCGGGCTCAGGAAGAAAAGCGCAAAGGCCACGAGGCTGCACGACCAGCCCACCTCGTAGCGGCCAAGGATGAGATCCGCGGCCGCCTGGTGGCCCACCGGGATGGCTACGGCTTCGTCATCCCCGACAAGCCCATCCCCGGAATGGAAGGTGACGTCTTTGTTCCCCCGGACGCCATCGGCGAGGCCATGCACGGCGACCGTGTGCGAGTGCGCCTCCGGGAGGGCGGGCGGGGACGCCGCGGTGGGCGCGTGGAAGGTCGCATCGTGGCCGCGGACCGTCGCGCCCATCCGACCATCGTAGGCCAGTTTCACTGCGGCCCCAACTACAACTACGTCGACCCCTATGAGGAGCGCTTGCTGCGCGACATTCTGATTCCGCGCGGGGCGGAAAGGCCGCGTGGTGCTGACAGCAAGTTCTCTCCCCCGGAGCTGGACGGCGCGGTGGTGAACGTTGAGATCACAAAATACCCCGGCAGCAGCGCCGCCCTGCCCCAGGGCCGCGTGGTGGAAGTGCTGGGCCGGCCCGGTGACTTCGGGCTCGACGTTGAAATCATCATCCACAAGTACCACCTGCCCTATGCTTTTCCCGAGGAGGTGCTCGCCGAAGCCCGCCGCGTGCCCCAAGAGCTCGAACGACAGGAGCGGCTCTCGCGCCGCGACTTCCGCGCCTTGCCCATCGTCACCATCGACGGTGAGGACGCCAAAGACTTCGACGATGCCGTCTACGTCGAGCGCTTGCCGCACGGAAACTACCTCCTGCAGGTTCACATTGCTGACGTCTCCCACTACCTGCGCCCCGGCTCGGC
>DATEUS010000158.1:0-7814 GCA_035282985.1 Candidatus Acidiferrales bacterium | reverse complement strand
GACTGCGTGTCCAGGAAAGCAGTTCCTGGCGAAAGCTGACTCCCAAGGCGATGACGACCACCACCGCCAGGACCAGAAGAATGAATTTTGCGCGCGAAAGAACTATCATTGTTTAGCTCCTCTATTTCGTCAGTTCCACGCCCACCAAAGGTTCCAGGCGGGCCAGGGCGATCTGGTAGTTGGCCAGCTCGCGGTAGTAGCTGATCTCATAGTCGAGAACGGTGATAAAGCTGTCGAGCAGAGTCAGGAAGTCGACGCTGCCCACCTCGTAGGCGGCCAGGGCCGACTCCAGGGCAAGCGAGGATTGGGGCACGATCGCCTGTGAGTAGAGCCGCGCCAGCTCTTCAGAGGCCTTGGCGGCCAAGTATTCCTGCTTGACCTCGAAGGCGAGCGTGGTCTCGCGGTTCTCGCGACTGCGCTCGGCGCTGACCAGCTCCTCGGTGGCTTCGTTCACGCCCTCGCGCTGCTTGGACTTATAGAAAATCGGAATGTTGATACTGAAAGTGAAGCCGTGCATTTCCGGCATCAACGGGCGGTTCTGGTACATGTAGCCGACGCCCAGATCGGGATAGTACTCCTTGCGGGCCAGGTTGACAGCCAATTGATTGCGCTCGATCAGGCGCTGCTCGCGTTGCAGGCCGGTGTCGTTCTCCCGCGCCAACTGGTAGAGGGTCTCCAGGGCGTAGGTTAACTCAGCCCTCTCCACGGGGGCGGGTGGGCCCAGCGGCGCCTCGGCAGCGCGGAAAAGCAGGGTGTTGAGACGAACCTGCGCCATCCGCTGCTGTTGCTCGAAAACCGTCAGCCGCTGCCGCAGCCGCGACAGCTCCACCTGGGCTTTGAGCACGTCCTGCTGGATGCCTTTGCCCACCTGGTAGCGAGTCTCGGCAATCTTGACCAGCTTCTCCAGCAGGTCCTGGTTCTTGCGGGTGATTTCGATCGCCTTGAAGGCGGCAAAATAGTCGTAGTAGGCGGCCTCGACTTCAGCGACCACCTCCCGCCGCGCGGCTTCGTAGTCCCACCAAAGCGCCTCGGCTTCCCGGCCGGCGATGTCGCCGCGCAGCTTGAGCTTTCCCGGATAGGGAATCTCCTGCATGGCGCTGAGGCTGCGATAGCTGGAGGGATCCTGGCGCTGCACGCCGAAGGGCTTGATGTCGCCCATCCAGCCCACCGAAACCACCGGGTCGGGGAGTGCTCGGGCTTGCGGCACTCGCCGCCGGCGTGCCTCCACCATTCGGAGCGCGCTCTGCACGCCGGGGTTATTCATAAGCGCCTCGCTGATCAACTGATCGAGCACGACCGGAGGTACGCTCGGCTCTGCTGGCGAGGAGACGTCCCCGGCCTGGAGGGCGGCGCTCACACGTGCCGGCGCAGGATTCTCCTCCCCGGCCAGAACGGCCGGCCACAGGCAAACAAGCAAACTCGTCGCCACAATGACCTTCCGAGAAATCTGTTTTTTCATTGCAAACCTCTCTCCGCAAAATTGAGTCGAACGCGAAATTCTCAGACGCCTAGTCAAAAGACGGGCCGACGGAGAACGAGCGGAGACAGCGCTAGATGAGAAAGACGCAGTAGAGAGTGTTCAGGGAAGCTACCGGGTGGAGGGGCGGTGATTCTTTCGCCACTGGCGCTGTGCTGAGCTCGGCGTTGACAACCGGCACATTCACCGGCGTCAGATCCGGCGCAGGCGCTTTGTGGAGATTGACAGCCACGGTCGCCGGCGGCGTCGGCTCCGAGGAAGAGATTTCGCAGCAGCCAGGATCAGATGCGCTCGCCTTTACCGGACTTGGGTGTGCCGGCTTCTGCGGCATCGGGCAGCGGCCCGGACAGGCGGCTTCTGCTGGGGCCATCTGCCAGCAAACAGAGGCCGCCGCCAGCGGCTGCCCCAGCAGGGCGACCGCCATTGCTACGGCAGCGAGTTTTGCTCTCAGGCGCAACTTCGTACCTACCTTAGACGCTCAATCATAGCACGACGGCAGCAAATTTTTCACTTACCTCCCGTCCGGGGTTCTTACCTCCTTGTTTTCAAGCGGATGGGAGAAGGCTCCGGAGACTCGAACATGGCCGAACGTCTCCAGAAAGTGGCACTGGCCCCAGACTTGTGACGTCTGACCCACCTCTAGCAGAGTGCTGAAAAAATCGCTCCTCGTGATTCCGAGCTCCGAAGCTTGGGGGCGAGGAATCTGCTTGTGTGGGATAACGGGTTGAAGAAAAAGCAGATTCCTCGCCCCGCTCAGCGGGGTCAAGGGCTCGGAATGACAGTGCCTCAGCATTTTCCAGCATGCTGCTAGTCACCCGCGCACGCCCGCGCGTTGACGCGGCGAAACCGCGGGGGTAGACTCGACGCGTCCTCCTCCGCGACCGCGCGCGGGCCACTCGACGGAGGAACGCCATGTGCGGAATCGTCGCCTACATCGGAGAGAAGCAGGCCGGCCCTATCTTGCTGGAAGGGCTGAAGCGGCTTGAGTACCGCGGTTACGACTCCAGTGGGCTGGCGCTGCTGAATGCCAGCGCGGCGACCTACCTAGAGAAAGCCGTCGGCCAGATTGCCCGCCTGGAGAAGAAGATCGACAACGGCTTCCCCGAGTCCCATTGCGGCATTGCCCACACGCGCTGGGCCACCCACGGCGGCGTCACCGAACCCAACGCCCATCCCCATTGCGACTGCCGGCGGGAAATCTTTGTGGTTCACAACGGCATCATCGAAAACTTCGCCGTCCTCAAGAAAAAACTGCAACAGTCCGGGCACCAGTTCACCTCCGAGACCGACACCGAAGTTATCGCCCACCTGCTGGAGGAGGTCTATCAGGGCGACCTGCTCCAGGCCGTGCAGGAGGTTCTTCGCTTCCTGCAAGGCACCTATGGCCTGGCCATCTTGCACGGCAAGCACCCGCAAGAAATCATCATCGCCCGCCGCGGCAGCCCGATGGTGATCGGTAAGGGGCAGAGCCAGTGCCTGGCCGCCTCCGACCCGCACGCCCTGGTGGGGGAGGCCGAGGAACTGGTCTACCTGGAGGACAACGAAGTGGCCCGGATCACCGCCTCTGGGTGTGAGCTGGTCACGACCGAGAATGTCCCGGTCAATCGCCTGAGCGAGAAACTCCACCTCGACCCGACCGCCGTCGAAAAGAACCACTTCCCCCACTACATGCTGAAAGAGATCTTCGAACAGCCGCGCGTGGTGGAAGACACGTTGCGAGGACGCATCAACCAGGCGGCGGCCAGCGCCAAGCTGGGCGGGCTCGAGAGCGTGCGCGACCGCCTGCAGAAGGCCCGCCAGCTCATCTTCGTCTCCTGCGGCACCAGTTACCACGCCAGCCTCTTCGGCAAGTACCTGTTCTCCGAGCTCACCAACATCCCGGTGGAAGCCGAGCTGGCTTCGGAATTCCGCTACCGTCGGGTGTGGCTCGACCCGGAAAGCGTCGTGCTCACGCTGAGCCAATCGGGTGAGACAGCCGACTCCCTGGCGGCGCTGCGGCTGGCCAAAGAGCAGGGAGCCCTGACCCTGGGTGTGGTGAACGTCGTCAGCAGCACCATCGCCCGCGAAACCGATGCCGGCGTCTACATGCACGCCGGACCCGAAATCGGAGTGGCCTCGACCAAAGCCTTCCTTTCCCAGCTCACCCTGCTGCTGCTCATGGCCGTGTACGTGGGCCGGCGCCGGGGCCTCTCGTCCGACGACGCCGGGCCCATTCTTCGCGAACTTGAGGCCATGCCGGAAAAAATCCGCCAGGTGTTGTCGCTGGCCGACCAGATCAAGGACGTCGCCGAACGCTACGCCCGCTACGATCACTTCCTCTACGTCGGCCGCCAGTACCAGTACCCGATTGCGCTCGAGGGGGCGCTCAAGCTCAAGGAAATCTCCTACATCCACGCCGAAGCCTACGCGGCCGGGGAGATGAAGCACGGCTCCATCGCTCTCATCGACCCCAACTTCCCCACCGTGGCCCTGGCGCCTCGCGATCGCGTCTACGCCAAGTCCCTCAGCAACATCGAGGAGATACGCGCCCGCAACGGCCCGGTCATTGCCGTGGGCACGGAAGGCGACGAAGGTTTGCAGCGGCTGGCGGAGGAGGTCATCTATGTCCCCGCCACCGAGGACCCCCTCTATGCTCTGCTGACCACCGTGGTGCTGCAGCTCTTCGCCTACTACTGTGCCGCCCACCGCGGCTGTGAGATTGACAAACCCCGCAACCTGGCCAAGAGCGTCACGGTCGAGTAAGGTAGCGCTCTGCCGGACCCACGCCCATCGTCTGCGGCTTATGCCCCCAGTTGCACGGTGGTAGTCTGCACGCGCGATCGGCCACAAGAACTCGACCGCTGCCTGGAAGCCCTGGCACGCCTGAACTATCCGCGCTTTGACGTCCTGGTGGTGGACAATGCCCCCAGCGATACGCGCACACGAGAAGTGGCTGCGCGTTGCGAGGCCCGCTACTTGCTCGAGCCCGTGCCTGGCCTGAGCCGCGCCCGCAACCGGGGCGCCCGCGCCTGCGAAAGCGATCTGGTCGCCTACCTCGACGACGATGCCATTCCTGAGCCCGACTGGCTTTCCGCCCTGGCCAGCGAGTTTGCTGACCCCAAAGTCATGGCCGTTACCGGGCGGGTCCAGGCTCTCAACCGGAGAACCGAAACTGACCGCCTGCTTGCTGAAGTCGCCGGAGCGGAATTCGGTGGCGCGGAGCGATTGACCTTCGACCGTGACACCCCGGGCTGGTTCGAGCAGGCCAACTTCGGGGGCATTGGCCTGGGCATGAACATGGCCTTCCGCCGGCAGGCCTTTGACGTCTGGCCGGGCTTTGACGAACGGCTGGGGCGGGGAGCGGTGCTGGGCGCAGCCGAAGAGCACCACGCCTTCTTCTCCCTGATTGACCGCGGCTATCGCGTTGTCTACACTCCGCACGCGCTCATCCGCCATCCCGCTCCTACGTCTGGGGAAGAGTTGCGGGCCCGGCATCTGCGCTCACTGACCTTCTCGGCCGGATACATGACTCTGTTGTTCTTTGAAGCACGGCGCTACCGTGGCCGCACAGCCAAGTACGCCCTCCAAGCTGCTTGGGGGGCGCCGCGCCCCTGGCGAAGCGAAGCCCAAGCCGTAGGCCGCCAGATCGTCCCTCGCTGGCGCGTGTTCCTGGCCGCTTTGCCGGGCGCGCTTCTTTATCTGCGCTCGCGTTTCGCGCGAAGGCTGCAGCCAGGCGGCGGCTAGCCGCCTGAGAGCGAGCAGAAGTTGCGGCCCGTCCGGGGGTGGCCGTTGCCAGTGCTTCCCGAGTAGGCTATCCTGCCGACCGGCTGCTCGCAGTGGGCGCTGGGGAAAGGTAGCGGAGCAGCCGGCGCAGAAACCAAGAAAGTTCTAGCACCCTGGGACGCTCCCTTGAGCTACTCGGTAGAAGTCGTCTCGACCCCTGAGGGCCTTCTCAACCTCCGCAAGGCGTGGGACCACCTGGCTAGAAGGGCGGAGCACCCCAACGTGTTCACCTCCTTCGAGTGGGCCTGGGTCTGGTGGCAACAGTTCGGCACCAAGGATCTTCTCGGCCGCAATCTGCGTCTTCACATCGTACACCTGCAGCAGCAGGGAAGAACAGCGGCGCTGGCTCCGCTGCTCCTCCGGACCGCTTCCTGGGGAGGCCTCTGCCTGGAGAAGCTGGAGTTTATCGGCATGGGTATGGCGGACTACGGCAGTCTCCTGTTGGAAGACAGCAGCGGGGGAGAGGTCGAAGCGCTCTTGGATTACCTGTGGCGCGAGCGGAAAAGCTGGGACCTGGTTGAGCTCGGGCAACTTCCCGCCGACTCCAGCCCCGCCAAGCGTCTGGCCGAGGCCCTGCCGCGCAGCCCGCTGCACTATCGCCTGCGGGCCGACGAACCGTGTGTATATATCCCCCTCACCACTGACTGGGCTGGATTTCTCAAGACTCGCTCCAAGCTTACGCGCGAAACCTTCCACAAGAAGGCCAACCGGCTGAAGCGCCTAGAAGCAGAGGGGCTGCGCATCCGCATCCTCGAGAACCCGCAGGGAGAACCCGGGCTGCTGGCCCGGATGGTCGCGCTCGAGAAGAAGAAACAGGTTCGAGGCGCTCCCGTCCTGCGCGTGCTGAATGCGGCAGAGGACTTTTTCCGCTTGCTGTTCGACACCTTGGGGCCTGCCGGCCAGCTCTATCTCGCCTTGATGGAGCAACACGACCGGTTGATGGCCTACGAGCTTGGTTTCCGCTACGGCGGCAAGCTGTGGGCTTACACCAAAGCCTTCGATCGCGACGATGCCTACTACTCGCCGGGAACGATGTTGATACCGGCGGTGATTGATTACGGCTTCCGTAAGGGATACCGGGAGTACGACTTTCTGCGGGGCGACGAGCCTTACAAGAAGCGCTGGAGCCCGCACCTCCGCACGACGGTCGGTTTTGAGATTTGGAAGCCCGAGCTACGCTCCCGGCTTCTAGCCAAAATCTATTTCAGTTTCCGCCTCCGCCTCTATCAGTGGTTGTGGGACCGTGGCATTTGGCCCTTTCAACTCTGAACGCGTGCTGAGGCCTGGAGTTTCATGACCGATCCTGCACTGGTTTCCGGGCTGGCCGAGACCAGTTCACCCGGGGCTCCACCCGTCGCCTCTCTCGACGGCCAGGGACGCGTCCGCCTGATGCGGGAAAGCCTGGTCAATTACCTGCCTTTGCTCGTATCCGGCTTGGTCGGGATTGTGCTCGTTCCGCTCATGCTCCAGGGCTTGGGAGCAGATGCGTACGGACTGTGGATCGCTACCTTGGCAGTGGGCGGAGTCGTAGGCCTGATGAATCCCGGCCTGGGCTGGAGCGTGACGCGAGAAGTGGCGGCGGCCAGAGGCCAAGCCTCGGAAGACACCGTCCGGCTAGTGAGTTCAGTCGCCAGCCTAACTTTATTGCTCAGTCTTGCCGGGGGCACCCTCATTGCCGTGGTCGGACTGGGGCTGGCCGGCGCCCTCCAGCTCTCTCCCGAAACCCGCCAAGTGGCCCCGGCGGTATTTGGGCTGGCCGGACTGGCCTTCTGGGCCAATGAGATGCTGAGCTTTACTCTGTGCATCCTGCACGGCTTGCGCCGGTTCGGCACGGCCAGCGGCATCACCGTCGGCTTCTCGCTCGTGCGCGCTGCCGGCATCGTTGCGCTGCTGGTAAGCGGGGCCGGCTTGTTGGCCATTGCGGGCTGGCAGGCCCTGACGTCGGTCGCGGCAGTTGTCCTCACCATTGCAATCGTTCCACGGCTTAAGCCCGGCTGGCACGTGCGCCTCGGACGCATTCATTGGCGGATGGTGCGCGCGCAACTGCCGTTCGGCATCGGAAGCCAACTGACCACCGCGGCGGCGGAACTCGTCTGGCACTCCCAGCCCGTGCTCATCGGCCTTCTGCGCGGCTCAGCCGCCATTGTTCCTTACCACATTGGGCAGAAGTTTCCCGCCGCCGTTCTCGGAGTCAGCTGGCGTACCTCGGAAGTCCTGTTCCCAGCCGCCAGCGAGGCACCCGGCGCAGACGACGCCGTTCACACCCGGGATTTGCTGCTGGCGGGTCTGCGTTGGAACTTGGTGCTTGTGCTGCCTCTGTTCGCCGTCCTCTGGATTGTCGCTCCCATCCTATTGCGCGCCTGGCTGCCGGAGGTTCCGCCGGGGACTCTTCTTGTCGTCCGTCTGGCCAGCACCGCCGTGCTGGCCGAGGCGGTCACTCTCGGTCCGCTCTATGTTCTCTGGGGCCGTGGCGCCATCCGACCTCTGTTGCTCGTCTTGGGGAGCACCACTCTGGCCTGCTTGGTAGTGAATGCCTGGCTGGTCGCGTACAGCGGCGTGGTCGCCCTCGCCGCCG
>DATEUS010000157.1:0-4804 GCA_035282985.1 Candidatus Acidiferrales bacterium | reverse complement strand
AGTTGCGCCGCTCCGCCCGTGAGCACCACGCCCGCCGCCGGCATCTGGCCGTCCTCGCTCCGCTCCAGCGCCTCGCGCAGCATCGCGGCCCACTCCTGCGCCCGCGGTTCGATGATTTCGCAAAGCGCGCGCCGGGAGCTGACCCGCGCCGGCCGCTCGCCGATGCTGGAGACTTCCAGCAAGGTATCCTGGCCCAGCCCACGCAGCCAGGCGCAGCCGTAGGCGCGCTTGATGCGCTCGGCCTCCCACAGCGGAGTGCGCAAGCCGATGGCGATGTCGTTGGTGAAGTGCTCGCCGCCGATCGGCACCATGCCGCCGGCCCGGGGCGCGCCGTGGTGGAACACGATCCAGTCGGTGCTGCCGGCGCCGATGTCCACCAGCACCGCACCGAGTTCGCGCTCGTCTGGCGTCAGACAAGCCTCGGCCGCCGCCAGCGGCTCCAGCACCGTGTCCTCCACCAGCACCCCGGCGCGGTTCACCGCCGAAATCAGGTTCCGGGTGGCGGTGGAGGCGGCGGTGACGATGTGAACGTTCACCTCCAGCCGCCGGCCCAGCAGCCCCGAAGGGTCGCGGATACCGTTCTGCTGGTCGAGAAGAAATTCCTGCGGCAACACGTGCACCAGCTCCTGCTCCGGCGGCAGCGAAACTCCGCGGGCGGCTTCAATCGCCCGGCGGATGTCTTCCGGCTCCACCTCGCGCGGACGCGACCCCAGCGAGACTCCTCCGCGGCTGTTCAGACTGCGGAGGTGGGCGCCCGCGACTCCGACCACCGCGCTCTCCACCGGCACACCCGCCAGCCGCTCGGCCGCTTCCACCGCCTGGCGAATCGATTCCACCGCCGACTGCAGGTGCACCAGCGTGTCTTTGCGAAATCCCTTGGATTCGGCCACGCCCGCCCCGCGCAGCTCCAGCAGCCCGCCGTCCTTGACCTCGGCGATCAGCACCGCCACCTTGCTCGTCCCCAGGTCGAGCGCCACCACCGATTCGCTGCGCCGTGTCATCGCTTCGCTGGCTCCGCTCCGCTCTCGGGGTTCAAGACGATCTGGCCGCGGTAGCGCAGATCCACCGCCCGCACCGTCTCGCCGCTCTGCTGCCAGAGGCGGCGATGCTCGAGATAGGTCTCAAACTTCTCCTGGTAGCGGCCACGGCCGAAGTAGAGATAGACAGCGCCGTCACCGTCAGCCACGCTGGCGCGCAGGTTGTCCGCATCGCCCAGATCAAGCTCGGAAATCTGCTCGCTGTAGGCTTTCCCGTTCTGATCGAGGTCGGCCACGAATTCGAGAAACAACCCCACCCGCGACCGCCGCTCCTCTGCCGTGAGCGTTTCCGGCACGCCGCTCAGCACCGGAAAGCTGTAGGAGGCGCCTTCCGGCGGCGCCAGCACCACACCCTGGCCATCCACCAGCCAGAGTGACTGGCCCTGGCGGAGAAACGCCACCGGCGTGCGCTCGCGCACATAGACCCGCAGCCGGTTGGGAAACACCCGCTGCACGGTGGCCGCTTCCACCCACGGAATCTCTTCCACGCTCAGCCGGCGCTCGCCCAAGGGCACGGCAAAGACAGTGCGGCCGACGTCCTCCGCAAAGCGCTCGCGCACCGCCGCCGGCGTCACCCGCTCGGCGTTTACGACGTCAACCGACTCCAGGTCCGCCACGGCGAACACGGTTGCGCTGGTGGCGAACCGGTGCACGTAGAAGGCTGCACCGACCACCAGCGCCAGGGCCGTCAAGCCCAGCAGGATACGGAGTCCAATGCGCACCCCTGTCCACCAGCGGGCGCGCCGGCGCACCTCGATGGGCCGACGCGGGCGCCGGTAACGCCGGGCGTCGTCGCTGTCCAGCTCGTCTGCTACGTCTCTTGGCTCGTTCGACATCGCTCTCCTAGGTCCAGATGATGACTTCCTCTTGCAGCTCATAACCGAAGGCCTGGCGGATGCGCTCCTTCACGTACTCGATCAGCCGCAGCAGATCCTCCGCCGTCGCCTGGAAGCGGTTGACGAAGAAATTGGCGTGCCGCTCCGACACTACCGCTCCACCCACGCGGTGTCCCTTCAGGCCCAGTTCTTCGATCATCTTCCCGGCCGAGGCTCCGGGCGGATTCTTGAAGATGCAGCCGGCGCTCTTCTCGTTCAGTGGCTGCGAGGCGCGGCGCTTCTCGTTGCACATGCGGATGGCGGCGCGGATCTCCTCGTAGGGCTTGCTGGGCAGCTCCAGCTCGGCGGCCACCATGATGTCGTCGGGGGCGAACGCGCTCCGCCGGTAGCGAAAGCCGGCGGCGCTGGCGGGCACAGTTTCAATCCGGCCGGTGGCAGCCCGAAAGACGTCCACCGTCTGCACGAAGTGGCTGATCTCGATGCCGTAAGCGCCAGCGTTCATCCGCAGGGCGCCGCCCAGCGAGCCGGGCACGCCGATCAACCCTTCCATCCCGCCCAGGTTCCGCCGCCCGCACTCCGTCACCGTGCGCCCCAGGTCAGCCGCCGCCGCCACGCGCACGCGGTTGCCGAAGAACGTCGGCTGCGCCTTCTTCGACGACAGGTGGAGCAGGACCCAGGGAAGCTCGCCGTCCCGCACCAGCAGGTTGCTGCCGCCGCCGAGAAACCGCCGGGGCAGCTTCTCCACCTGCAACAGACCAATCAACTCCGGGAGCTTGTCGGGCTCGTGGATCACAAGGATGTCGGTTGTCCCGCCGACGCCGAGCAGCGTCCAGTCGGCCACCCGCTGGTCAGGCCGGTGCTCGACCCCCAGCGCGGGGAGTGCCTTCAGCAGCCTGGCGTTCTCAACCCGCATTCGTCACTCCCAGCGCGGCGGGCAGCCGGGTCGCCAACTCCTCGGCCGCTTTGCCGATGCTACCCGCGCCCACGGTCAGCAGGGCGTCGCCCGGTTGCAGGTGGCGCAGCACCGCCTCCACCGCGTCGTTCATCTCAGCGTGGAACTCCGCCTGCGGGTGACCGGCGGCGGACATAGCCTCCGCCAGCGCCGCTCCGGTGATGCCTTCGATGGGTGTTTCGCTGGCGGGATAGATCTCGGTCATCACCAGCACGTCGGCCTCATCAAAGCAGTGCAGAAATTCCTGCCAGGAGTGTTGCGTGCGCGTGTAGCGGTGCGGCTGGAAGAAAACCACCAGACGCTTGAAGCCACAGCCGCGCGCCGCCTCAAGCAGGGCGCGGATCTCGGTGGGATGATGGCCGTAGTCGTCGATGTGGGTGACCCCGCCGACCTTGGCCTTCACTTCAAAGCGACGCCCCACCCCGGCGAACTTGACCAGGCCGCGCCGCAGCTTCTCCACCGGCACATTCAGCTCCAGCCCTACCGCTAGTGCCGCCAGCGCGTCGCGCACGTTGTGCAAACCGGGCGAGCGCAGGCGGAAGCGGCCCAGGTCGTTCTCGCCCCAGCGTAGACAGAACTCGCTCCGCCAGCCCTTGAGCTTGACCTCGGTGGCCACCAGGTCGGCAGCGGTCTCAATCCCGTAGGTCAGCACCCGGCGATGCACGCGCGGGATGATGTCGCGCGTGTGGGGGTCATCGGCGCAGAGAATAGCCACCCCATAGAAGGGCACCTTGTTGAGGAAAGTTACAAAGGCATTCTTGATGTCGTCCAAGTCGGCGTAGTGGTCGAGGTGCTCGGCGTCGATGTTGGTCACGACGGCAATCACCGGCGCCAGCAGCAAAAAGCTGCGGTCACTCTCGTCGGCTTCCACCACAATCAGGTCGCTCTTCCCCAGCCGGGCGCTGGTGCCGGCCTGGTTCACCCGTCCGCCGACCACGAAGGTGGGGTCGAGCCGGGCGTGCGCCAGCAGGCTGGCAATCATCGAGGTGGTCGTGGTCTTGCCGTGGGCGCCCGCCACGGCGATGCCGTACTTCAGCCGCATCAACTCGGCCAGCATTTCGGCGCGCGGGATGACGGCAATCTTGTGCCGGTGGGCCTCAAGCACCTCCGGGTTGTCGCCACGCACGGCCGTGGAGGTCACGACTACCTGCGCGTCGCCGATGTTTTCGGGCCGGTGGCCTTCGAAGATGCGGGCGCCGAGCGCCGCCAGCCGCTCGGTCACAGGCGAGAGGCGGAGATCGGACCCCGACACGGTGTAGCCTAGGTTCAGCAACACTTCAGCGATCCCGCTCATCCCGCTGCCGCCAATCCCCACAAAGTGGACGTGCTGGCGGGGCGGATAGTTGAGTCGCGTCGAAGTCATCGCACCACACTCTCAATCAGGTCAACGACGCGGGCGGCCGCATCGGGCACACCCTGGGCGCGCGCCGCTGCCGCCATCTCCGTCAGTCGGTCCGGGTGTTCGAAGAGATCCAGTACTTCCGCCGTCAGCCGCTCCGCGCTCAGCGCCGACTGCTCCAGCACGCGCGCCGCCCCGGCCCGCTCCAGCGCCTGGGCGTTGCGCAACTGGTGTCGATCGGTCGCGTGCGGAAACGGAATCAATATCGCGGCCCGACCCGCTGCCGTCAGCTCCGCCACCGTGCTGGCGCCGGAGCGGCAGATGACCAGGTCGGCCTCGGCCAGCCGCACCGGCATGTCGGTGATGAAGGGCAGGACATCGGCCTTCACTCCGCGACGCGCATAGGCCGTACGCACTGCCTGGTAGTCCTGCTCGCCGGTCTGGTGAATGAAGCGCAGGGATTGCCGGCTGGCCAGCAGAGCGTCCAGCGCCCCCACCACCGCCCGATTAATCCCCAGCGCACCCCGACTGCCACCGAAGATGAGCAGCGTAAAGGGCGGCTGGTGGGTCTTGGGCGGCACGCGCAGGAACTCCGCCCGCACCGGACTGCCGGTGCGAACCGCCTTGGCACCGAAGCGGG
>DATEUS010000156.1:0-4453 GCA_035282985.1 Candidatus Acidiferrales bacterium | reverse complement strand
CGGCGCAACAGAGCCCGATGACGCAGAAGGCAAGCTTCCTCCGCGCGGCCGACGTCGCGGCCCGCGCCGCCCATCCGCGCGTGCGCGAAGTGCGCGCCAACTGGGGCGATGAATGGCGGCAAATCCTGATTGCCAACAGCGAAGGCGAGTTGGTGACCGACACTCAACCGCTGTTTACTTTCGGAGTCAGCGTGGTGGCCGAGAGCGACGGCAACCGCCAGGCAGGCTGGAAGAATCTGGGCTTGCGCGCCGGGCTGGAGGAATTCTCCGTCGAGCGCGCCGAAGAGATTGCCCGCGAGGCGGCAGCCCAGGCCTTGCTTCTGCTAACTGCCGAGGACGCGCCTGCGGGAGAACTGCCGGTGGTACTGGCCCCGGGGGCCAGCGGGGTGCTGCTGCATGAATCAGTCGGCCATCCGCTGGAAGCCGACGCCAACCGGAAGAAGATGTCCGTGTTCAGTGGACGTCTGGGCGAGCAGGTGGCGACGGAGTTGTGCACGGTGGTGGATGACGCCACCCTGCCCGGCTTGCGCGGCTCGCTGAACGTGGACGGCGAAGCTACCATCCCCCAGCGACCTACCGTCCTCATTGAGAAAGGAGTCCTGCGCGCCTATCTCCAAGACCGGCTCTCGGCCCGGCTGATGAAGATGACGCCGACCGGGAACGGGCGCCGGCAGGACTTCACCGCGATTCCCATTCCGCGCATGACCAACACCTTCCTAGCCGCCGGCAAGAGCGATCCCGAAGAAATCATCCGCTCGGTCGAGCGGGGCATCTACTGCAAAGCTTTCAGTGGCGGCCAAGTGGACCCCGCCGTGGGCAAGTTCACTTTTTCGATGCACGAGGCCTACCTGATCGAGAACGGCCGCATCACCCAGCCGGTCAAAGGCGCCACCTTGATTGGGAGCGGCGTGGACATTCTGCAGAACGTCGTCGCCGTCGGGCACGACCTAGCGCTGGACTCGGGCGCCTGGACCTGTGGGAAGGCGGGCCAGGCAGCGGCCGTCGGGGTGGGAACGCCAACGGTGAAGATCGCCCGCATGACCGTGGGAGGGCGGCGGTGAGCGAATTCCCCGCTCTGGCTGAGCGCGTTCTGGAGCGGGCCCGTGCCGCGGGCGCCGACCAGGCCGAGGTTCTGCTGCAGGAATCCACGCGCTTTTCAGCCCGTGTCCGCCAGGGCACGGTCGAGACTCTGACTGAAGCTACCGCGCGTGGGCTACATCTTCGCGTTTTCCTGGACCAGCAGGTGGCCCGGGCCAGCACCTCTGATCTACGCGAGGAGACCCTTGCCGGCTTGGTCAACCGGGCAGTCGAGCGCGCGCGACTCGCAAGCCAGGATCCCTTTTCGGGTCTGCCCGATGAGTTCCCGGCTCTCCCGTCGGCTGAGGGACTGGCTCTTTACGACCCGGCGTTCGAATCACTGAGCGCGGACGAGAAGATCAACCTGGCGCGGGAAACCGAGCGCATTGGCCTGGCGCTGGACCCGCGAGTCAAGAATTCAGGCGGCGCTGCCTTCGGCACCAGCAGCGGGCAACTATGGCTCGCCAACAGCCGCGGCTTTCGCGGCTCCTACCGGGCGACGAGTTGCAGCCTGGGGCTGCACCTGCTGGGCCAGGAGGGATCCGGCAACGACCAAGTTTCCGACTACTGGTACAGCGCCGCCCGCCATCGAGAAAACCTCGACTCAGCCGAGCAGGTAGCGCGCACCACGGTGGAGCGGGTACGGCGGCATTTCGGCGCGCGCAAGATCGCCACCCAAGAGGTTCCGGTAGTCTTTGAGCCCATGCTAGCGGCGGAACTACTCTCCGACCTCTTTGGCGCCATCACCGGCGAAGCCGTCTACCTGCGGCGCTCCTTTCTGGCCGACGCCCTGGAAGAGCGGGTGGCGGCCGCAGGGGCGACCATCGTGGACGATGGCCTCTTGCCCGCAGCATTGGGCTCCCGACCTTTCGACGGGGAGGGAGTGGCGTCGCAACGCACGGTCGTGGTGGAGAAGGGCGTGCTACGGAACTACCTCTGCGGAAGCTATTCGGCGCGTAAGCTGGGTCGGAAGAGCACCGGCAACGGCACAGGCAACGGAGAGTCACCCAGCAATTTTTACCTGGCGGCAGGCGAGCATACGCCGGAAGCGATTGTGAAATCCGTCCAGCGGGGGCTCTGTGTCACGCGGTTGCTGGGCCAGGGCGTTAATCTGGTCACGGGCGACTACTCCCGGGGAGCCTTCGGGCTGTGGGTCGAGAGCGGAGAGTTGGCTTACCCGGTGCACGAAATTACCATCAGCGGCAACCTGCGGCGGATGCTGGAGGGAGTGGAGATGATCGGGTCCGACTTAGAGTTCCGCGACCAATTTGCCGCTCCCACCATCAAGATCGCCACCATGACGGTGGCGGGAACGTAGGAGTTCCCCTCCGTCTCGCCTGATCCCTCGAGGGAGTTTCTCCCCGACCGCACGCCTGGTGCTGGATTGCCTACGGGGAGCCGAGCAGGAAGGCGCGCAGGGTGGGCTCGGCGCTCATCTTAACCAACGCCAGCACGGTGTCGCCTTTTTCCAGCACCGTGTCGCCGCGGGGGATGATTGCTTCCCCTTTCCGCAGAACGGTCACCAGGTTGCAGTCGGCTGGCAACGCCAATTGCCGCAGGCGTTGGCCAGCGACCGGAGACTCGGAATCGAGACAGTATTCCATCAGCTCGAGGCCGCCGGTGCGCAGGTCGAGCACGGTGCGAATGCGGCTGGTCGGCAACTCAGACTGGATAAGCGCAGTAATGATGGCGGTGGAACTGACGGTCACGTCGACGCCCAGCTTCTGCATCACCAGCTCATTGCGGGGGTTCTTTACCCGGGCGATGGTCTTGGGCACGCCGAAGCGCTGCTTGGCAATCTGGCAGGCAATCAGGTTGTCGTGGTCGTGGTTGGTGACGGCGACAAACACGTTGGCGCGGCTGACGCCGGCCTCTTCCTGTACGCTGACCGAGGAGCCCTCGCCCAGAATAACGGGACAGTCCACCTGCTTGGCCACTAGGTCGAAAATCTTCTGGTTCTCTTCGAGGATGGTCACTTCGATGTTGTTTTCGCGCAGCGCTTTGGTCAGGAAGTAGCCGACCCGGCCACCGCCCATCACCACAACGTAGAAGGGTTGATCGGGAGGCCGCACGCCACGGGGCGGCGCCGGCAGCGGCGCCTCGGCCGCATGACCCCTGGCACGGTCCCAGGCTTCCTGGAAGGAAGGCCGCTCTTCGAAGGGCATTTCAATCTGACGAACAAGATACTCCGCGCCGGCAACCGTTATGGGAAGAGTCTCAATGCCCGCGGCCCGAAAGGTCTCCTCGCGTGGGGCGTCGTACACCACGGCAATGACGCGGGGAATGTTGAAAACGGCGCGGCCCACCTGGGCGACCATCAAGTTGGTGTTCTCGTCCCGAGTGAGGGCGAAGAGAGCGTCGGCGTTCTCGGCCCCGGCCTGGCGGAGCACATCCTCGTCAATGGCATTGCCGAAGATAAAACGGGCGTGGAGGTCGCGATCGCGGCGTTCCAGGACGGCTCGCTCCTTGTCGAGGACCACGACTTCGTGCTGCTTGGTGTCGAGCAGCTTGACGACTTGGCTCCCGAGGCGGCCGTAGCCAACACAGATGATACGCATGATGACTCTCCTACCCCTCTATTCTAATCCGACGCAGTGGAGAAGTGCTCGACGAAGTGCACCAGCGTGCGCACAGCGATGCCGGTGGGACCCTTGGCCATCCAGGGCTTGGCCTCTTCCAGCCAGGCAGTGCCGGCAATGTCGAGATGCACCCAGGGCGTGTCGCCCACGAACTCCTGGAGAAACATGGCGGCATTAATGGCGCCGCCGCCGCGACCTTTGCCCACGTTCTGGATGTCGGCCACGGCGGAAGTGATGTTGTCGCGATAGTCGTCGTCCAGCGGCAGGGGCCAGAATTTTTCCCCGGCAGCGCGGCCGCTGGCAAGCACAGCCTCAAGAAACTCTTGATTGTTGCCAAAGGCACCGACATTGACGTAGCCCAGGGCGACAACCACAGCGCCGGTGAGGGTGGCGGCATCGATGAGGTGGGTGGCGCCGAGTTGTCGGGCATAGTGCAGGGCATCGGCCAGCACCAAGCGGCCCTCAGCATCGGTGTTAACCACTTCGATGGACTTGCCTGACATGGCAATCTGGACATCTCCAGGCTTCTGCGCCCGGCCGCTGGGCAGGTTCTCAGTCAGGGGGATCAGGGCAATGACCTTCGTGACAGGTTTCAACGCCGCAATGGCGCGCATCGCTGCCAGCATGGTTGCACCGCCCGCCATGTCGTACTTCATCTTCTCCATCCCCTCGCCAGGCTTGATGGAGATGCCGCCGGAATCGAAGGTGATTCCCTTCCCCACCAAGCCCAGAACTGGCTGCCCCTCGCGCCAGTTTGGAGGCCCATAGGTGAGAACCACAAGCCGGGGCGGCTCCTC
>DATEUS010000155.1:0-2888 GCA_035282985.1 Candidatus Acidiferrales bacterium | reverse complement strand
GGAAATCCACACCGCGCTCCAGACAGCGGCCTCCTTGTGCGAAAGGGCGTGGGCGCGGCGATGAAACACGCCCAGATCGAGCGCGAGCATTCCGAGAACGAACAGGTTGAAGAGAAGCCAGAGCCAGTGGGTTGGAGTCATTGGCAGGCCAAACCGGCGGCCTAGGAGGGGGCCGCTTCCACTACCGCCTCCGGGGAGGCGAGCGGGGCTTCGAAGTCACACTCCTCTCGGCGACAATAGCGCATTCCGCTCCCCTTGCGGCGCTTTTCGTAAGTCAGCGCGGCGCCGCACCGCGGGCAGGGCTCCGCCACCGGTTTGTGGCCCACGGTGAAGCTGCACTCCGGATAGCGGGAGCAGCCGTAGAAAACGCGTCCCCGCCCGCGCCGCACCCGCCGCTCGGCCAGCTCCCCTTGGCTGCATTCGGGACACTTAATGCCCAGGGTCTTCTGACGGGTGTAGCGGCATTCGGGGAAATTGGAGCAGGCGATGAAAGCTCCGTAGCGGCCCACCTTCTCCACCAACTGCCCGCCGCACTCGGGGCAGTTCTCCTTGAGCGGAATGGGCTCGGCGGCCCGGCCGCGCCCCGCCAGCGGTTTGGTGGTCTTACAGTCGGGGTAGCCGCTGCAGGCATAGAAGGGCCCGAAGCGGCCGCGCTTGATCACCATCTCGCGGTTGCAGTTGTCGCAGTACTGGGTCTCGCTCTCGGGCGTGGTGTCGTCGGAGTCAATGCCGCGCACGTCCAGCTCGGGCTCGCGGGTGTAGGTGCAGTCGGGATACCCCGAGCAGGCCAGGAAGAGCCCGTGGCGGCCGATGCGCAGCAACATGGGTTTGCCGCAGCGTTCGCAGACTTCATCCGTAGCTAGGCCCGCCTTGACGCTTTCCATTTCCTCGCTGGCGCGCTCCAGGTCACGGGCGAACTTGCCATAGAACTCATCCAGCGCGTCGCGCCAATGGAGCTTGCCCTCTTCGATCTCGTCCAGCTCCTCTTCCATGCGGGCGGTGTATTGCAGGTCGAAGATGTCGTCGAAGCTCTTGATCAGTAGGTCGGAGACCAGCTCGCCCAACGGCGAGGGGAAGAGCTTGCCTTTTTCCTTGCGCACGTAGTCGCGCTCGATGATGGTGGAGAGGATGCTGGCGTAGGTGGAGGGCCGGCCGATGCCCTTCTGCTCCAGCTCCTTGACCAGGGTGGCTTCGGTGTAGCGCGGGGGCGGCTGGGTGAAGTGCTGCTCCGGCTTGAGCTCGTTGAGCGTCAAGCTCTCCCCTTCCCGCACCAGTGGCAGGCGGGCCGCCTCGGCCTCCTCTTCCTCTTCCGCCCGCTGGGCTTCGTCTTTGCCTTCTTCGTAAACGGCCAAGAAGCCGTCGAACTTGGGCACCGAGCCGCTGGCGCGCAGGCGGTAGTCGCCCGCGCGGACGTCAATGGTGGTTTGGTCAAACACAGCCTCGGCCATCTGCGAAGCCACGAAGCGCTGCCAGATCAATTGATAGAGCTTGAACTCGTCCTCGGAAAGATTCTTCGCCACCCGCTCGGGGGTGTGGTGGACCGAGGTGGGGCGGATGGCTTCGTGCGCATCCTGCGCGCCTTTCTTCGACTTGTAGAAGCGCGGCTGCCCAGGCAGATAGTCACGCCCGTACCGCTCCGCGATGAGACCGCGCACTTCCTGAAGCGCATCCTGGCTGACACGGGTGGAGTCGGTGCGCATATAGGTGATCAAGCCCACACTGCCCTCCGCGCCCAGCTCTTTGCCTTCGTAGAGGCGCTGCGCCAGCATCATGGTGCGCTTGACCCCGAAGCGCAGCTTGCGGGCCGCCTCCTGCTGGAGGGTGCTGGTGATGAACGGCGGCACCGGGTAGCGGCGTCGCTCTTTCTGCTGCACCGACTCCACTGTGAATGTGGAGCCTTGGAGCGCCGCCGCGTGCTGGCGGGCCTCTTCTTCGCTGGAGAGCAAGAACTGCCTTCTGCGCTGCGCCGGGTCCTGCACCGGCACTTCGAGCTTTCTGCCCTGGCACTCGATCAGTTTGGCCTCAAATGCCGGTGGCGTCGCTGCCTCGAGCGTGGCGTGGATGCTCCAATACTCGATGGGAATGAAGGCGCGGATTTCACGCTCCCGCTCCACCACTACCCGCAGAGCGACCGTCTGGACCCGGCCGGCGGAGAGACCTCGCTTGACCTTGTCCCACAGCAGCGGGCTCACCTCATAGCCCACCAGGCGGTCGAGAATCCGGCGCGCCTGCTGTGCGTCCACCAAGTTGCGGTCGATTTCGGCGGGATTCTCGAAAGCCTGCTGCACCCCTCGCTTGGTAATTTCGTTCATGGCCACGCGAAAGATCTTGGTTCCCCTGCGTACCGGCGGCGCGGTCTCCAAGACGACAACCGCCGGCGACTCTTTCTTGGCCTTTTTCCCTTTCGTCCGGGCTTTCTTTCCCTTGCCAGCCTTCTTCTTGCTCCGCCAGCCGCGGTTGTTGGCGGCCTCGGGTTCGGCCTGGAGCTGCTTATCGGTGAGGATGTCTTTCAGGTGAGCGCAGATAGCCTCACCTTCGCGGTCCGGGTCAGCCGCCAGGTAGATGGCATCAGCTTTCTGCGCCGCCCGGCGCAGGTCGGTGACCACCTTTTCCTTGCCCCGGATGACGAAGTAGGTGGGCTCGAAGCCGTTGTCGACGTCCACGCCCAGCTTCTTGCGGGGCAGGTCCTTGATGTGGCCCAGCGACGGCTTGACCTTGAAGTCCTTGCCCAGGTAGCGCTCGATGGTGCGCGCCTTGGCGGGCGACTCGACGATGACCAACGACTTCGCCATCAGGCCGCCCCCGGTCGCACCGCCGCCGGCAGCGCGCGCAGGAAAAACTTCCCCGGCAGTTGTCGGATCAATCTCTTCATCTCCAGCTCGAACAGA
>DATEUS010000154.1:0-2906 GCA_035282985.1 Candidatus Acidiferrales bacterium | reverse complement strand
ACTACTTGCTGCCTGCCGGTAGACGTGGAAACGAGGGGCGAGCTGACCCGCGGCAAAACCGTCGCCGATCGTCGCGAGGGCAGAGAGGGCGAACCTTGCGCCCAGGTCGCTCTCGGGGTCGAGGCCGAGCGGGCCATCCAGCTTATGCTCGCCCGCCTGCGAGACAAGTAGTCTCCCGGTTCAATCTGCTGCCCCAGGTTCCGCCGCGCTCCCGGACCGCATAGAGCCGCGCGCCGACGCCACCGCTACCGGCCGTCGTCTTCCAGGTACTCGCGCAGCTTTTGCTCACCGAGAGGCGGGCCTTTGACCGCCAGGCTCTTCCGCCACTCCTCTCCGAAGCGGCGGTTGTACTTCCAATTGATGGCGGCCACCACCCCCATCGAGATCACCGCTCCCAGCGAGGCCAGGGCCATGTCCTTGTGGGCGTCCCAGACGTCGCCTTGCGTGCCCAGGTAGGCTTGCCCGAGCTCGCCGCCGAAGACAACCGCCGCCGCCCACTCGAAAAGCTCGAAGACCATACTGAACGACATGGTGACGTCGAGCGGGAGGTAGTAGCCCCAGAAACCCCGCGCTCCGGCCACGCGCAGAAAGACCTCGCGGATGGGATAGGCGAGCAGAAACCCGAAGGAGAAATGCACCAAGCGGTCATAGTGGTTGCGCTCGAAGCCCAGCAGCTCGTTCAGGCCCGATCCGAAGAGGGTGCGGAACCAGTCGTCGTAAGGCACCTTCGAGTACGTGTAGTGCGCGCCGACGGTGTGCAGGCAGACATAAATGAAAATCAGCGTGTAGGAGACGTTGCTGAGCGGAAACCGCTGGTGGGTGAGAATCAGGCCGGCCAGGAACAGAATGAGCAGAAAGTTCTCCAGCAGCCAGTCGGCCCGGTAGAGCGGCCGGATGGCCCAGGCCAGCCAGTAGAGTGCGAAGAGAACCAGAAGAACACGGGGATAGCGGGGGTTGAAGAACCAGTCGGCCATGGTGGGCGCTCCCGAAGAAAGTTTAGGTTCTGGGGAGGCTAGCGCCTGCGGGCCGAAAACGCAAGCGCGGCTCTCGGCGCAGCGCTTTGGCTCAAGCTCTCTTCAGGAGGCCGATTTGGCCGGCGTGGTAGAGGTCGTGCTGAATGATGCCGTGCAGCATGAAGTAGACCGAGTAGTCCTTGCCCGGCACTGTCGCTGGCAACTGCTCGTCGTTCAACCCCGCCACCGCCTGCTGCAACTGCCGGTGGCCCTGCTCCAACTCTTCCAGCGTTTTCTTCCACGCTACTGTGCTGGTATCGACCGGATGGCGCCAGTCTTCCTCGTCAGAGATTTCGACGATGACCTCTCCGCCCAAGCGCCGACGCACTATGGACTCCCAGACCGCGATGTGGAGAACAATCTCCCAGATGCTGTGCCCCCCGGCCACGGGATACCGGGCGGCCTGCTCGGCGCTGACGCCCTCCAGCACCTCGCGCACCGAAGGCCCGTGCCAGGCGTTCCCCTCAAAGGCGCGCTGCAACTGGTCGGCGATTCTTTCTACTTCGCTCATCGGTCCTCGCTTTCTCGCTTCTTCAGGCTTTGCGCAGAACTCGACCCGGCCGGGCCCCCGTGTGGGCGCCGCGCTCCACCACCGCCACGCCGTTCACCAGCACGTGGACAATGCCGGCGGGGTACTGGTGCGGCGCAGCGAAGCTCGCCCGATCAGCGACAACATCAGCCTCAAAGACCACTAAGTCGGCCTTCTGCCCCCGGGCCAGGCGGCCGCGGTCGCGGAGGCCGATCTGGTCGGCAGGCATACTGGTCATCTTCTTGACCGCGGTGGGCAGGCCGAACAGCCGCCGCTCGCGCACGTAGTGGCTCAAGACGCGGGCGAAGGCGCCGTAGGAGCGCGGGTGCGGGCGCGACTCGGCGGCCTTGCCCACCGGGGCCATGCTGACGCCATCCGAGCCGATCATCACCAGCGGATGCGCCAGCACCATCTCCACGTTCTCCGCGCTCATCCCGTGGCCGATGAAGCCCACACTGGCCCGCTCTTCTTCCAGCAGGCGCAGCAGGGCGTCAATTGGCTCCAGCTTCCAGTCCTCGGCGATTTCCACCAGATTCTTCCCCACCACAGCGCGGTTGCCCGGACGGAGGACGCTGCTGATGACGATGAGCTCGAAATTGCCGGGGTCGGCGAGAACCTCAGCCATTGTTTCTTGCCTGATGCGGGGCCGAAGCTCGGGGTCGCGCAGGCGCGCCACCAGCGCCTCGGCGCCGCCTTCACGCACCCAGGCCGGGAGGAAAATACTCAGGCCGGTGGAGTAGGCGGTGTAGGGATAGGCATCGGCCAGCACGCCCACGCCGGCGGCGCGCGCCGCCTCGATGAGATCGAGGGCCGCGGCTTGCGCGTCCCAGTGGGATCTCCCCGAAGCTTTCAGATGCGAAATCTGAACCCTGACGCTGGTGCGCCGGCCGATCTCAATCGCCTCGTTGATGGCTTCCAGTAGCCGCGCGCCTTCGTTGCGGATGTGCGAGGCGTAGAGTCCGCCGCGGCGCGCCACCGCGCGGCTCATTTCGACAATTTCTTCCGTGGGCGTGTAGCTGCCCGGAGTGTACTCGAGGCCAGTGGAGAGCCCGAAGGCGCCCTGGTCCATCCCTTCCTCGACCGCGCGCAGCACCGCGCGCAACTCATCGGCAGAGAGTGCCCGGTCGAAGTTGCCGATGGCGTTCTCGCGCAGGGTCCCCTGGCCGAGAAGGAGAATCTGGTTGAGGGCGATGCCGGTCTTCTCCAGCCGGTGGAAGTAGGAGGCGACGTCGCTCCAGTCAGCCTCGACGCCTTCTTCCTCCCGCCAGGTGCGGCGCCGCGTCTCGACGTCAAACCCAACCAGCGGGGCGGCCGAGAAACCACAGTTGCCGGTGACCTCGGTGGTCACGCCCTGGAGGACGCGG
>DATEUS010000153.1:0-2817 GCA_035282985.1 Candidatus Acidiferrales bacterium | reverse complement strand
CCACGTTGTTGATGAGCACATCCAGCCGCCCGAAGTGCTTCATCACCCCGGCGACCAGCTTCTTCACCTGGGCGGGCTCGGTGACGTCGGCTTGCAGGACCAACGCTTCGGCGGAGCGGGCCTGCACCTGGTGGGCGGTCTGCTGGGCGGCGGCGCGGTTGGCGCGGTAGCAGAGGGCGATGCGCATGCCCTCGGAGGCGAGCGACAGCGCGATCCCCTTCCCCAGCCCGCGCCCGGCGCCGGTGATGAGGGCTACGCGATTGGCCAGAGGCAAGGCTGGGGCTCCCGTGTCTGTGCGCGCTCTCTTGCTCTCGAGCGGCTCAACGCGAAAGTATACACCAAAGCGCGCGCCGGACTCAGCGCACGCGCGCCGCCAGCACCGTGCAGTCGTCCCGCTGTTCCACGCCGGGGGCCCATTCCTGCAGCTCGGCCAGCAGCCGGTCCACCAGCCGCTCGGGGCTCCCGGAGTCGGCCGTGCGCTCCAGGAAGGCGGTCAAGCGCTCGCTGCCATACTCTTCGTCGTAGGAGTTCTCGACCTCCGTCAGGCCGTCGGTAAAGGCCACCAGCCAGTCGCCGGGTTCGAGCTCCAAGGTCGCCTGTTCGTACGTCACCTCCGGGAACAGGCCCACCACGGTCCCGCCCGCTTCGAGCGGCTGGCTGCGGCCGCCGCGAATCAGGACGGGGGGCAAATGCCCGGCGTTGGTGTAGGTGAGCCGGCGGGTGGCGTCGTCGTAGTGCGCCAGGAAGAGGGAGGAGTATTTTTCCGCGCTGGTGGTGGCGCAGAGTTGGCGGTTCACCCGGGTGACCAGCTCCGCCGCGTTGAGCTCGCCCGAGCGCCCGGTCAGCCGCCCGGCATAAGCGTGGCTGCGCAGGATGGACTGGATGGTGGCCATCAGCAGAGCGGCGGAAATGCCCTTGCCGCTGACGTCGCCGATGGTGAAGATGAGCTTCCCCGGCTCCAGCAGGCCGTAGTCGTAGTAGTCGCCGCTCACCGTGCGGGCGGCGCGGCAGCGGCCCACCAACTCGAGCGTCTGCAAGTGCGGCGTCTCCCGCGGGAACAACTGCTCCTGGACGTGGCGGGCAATCTCCAGGTCGTCCTGCAGCCGCTGCCTTTCCTTAGATTCTTTCACCAAACCCTCGATGGAAGAGGTCATGGAATTGAAGGTCTGGGCCAGGCCGCTCAACTGGTCGCGCCCGCGCACGCGGATGCGGTGGGAAAAATCGGCCGCCTGGACGCACTCGGTGGCGGCTTGCAGGTCGTCCACGGTGGCGGTGATGGTGCGGGTCAAGCGGATGCCGGTGCGCAGCGCCACCAGCTCCAGCACCAGGAAGAGAATGGCGATGATGGTCATCACGGCAAAGGGGATGCCGGAGAATTCGCCCAAGCGGCGCGTCAGCTGCAGGTGCACGGTGGCGACGCGGGACTCAACCTGCAGAACCAGCGGCGGGCCGGCGGCGCCCGTCTGGCGCTGGTAGGTGGGCTGCGAGGCAATGAAGGAAATCGTTGAATCCCACCAGCCAAACGGCGCCGGCAGCGGCCGCTCGTCGGCGATGCGCCGCACCACGCCATAGTTCTTGTCCCCCACGCGGATAGGGCGCTCGACCGCGGACTCCGACGGCGATTGCTCCTGCAGTAAGAACAGCGAGACGCGGCCGATGTCCCGGCTCAAGTAGGAGACGAGCTGCTCATCGAGCGGCAAGACCCAGACCAGCGTCAGGGTCTGGTTGGCCAACCGCAGCGGGCGGGTGACCAGCAGCGAAGCGGCGCCCGCCTCCATCACGATCCCCGTAAAGCGCTGCTGGCGCAGCCAGGCCGGGAGCCCGCTCCGGTCGGGCACCGGCCCGCCCAGCAGATGCACTTCACTGCCCGGCAGCTCTTCCCGGGCCGCCGCGGCGTGGGCTGCGAGGATGCGGGTGACGACTTCCGGACGCAACCGCCCTTCCAGCGCCGCGGCCATTTCCAGGGCGGAAGACAAGTCCGAGGCCCGGTCGCGCAGCTCGGCTTCCAGCCGCTCCAGCCGCTCGGTCACCTGATAGACCGCCACCTTGCCGTAAAGCGTCCAGGCGGCCACCAGGCCGAGGACTAACAGCAGGACAACAGGGATCAGGCCGATGAGGACGTAAGCCACCAGCAGGCGGTTGCGCAGCGGCCAGAGCAGGCGCCGCCGCCAGTCGGCCAGCGTCCTCCAGGCCAGGCCGAAGAGCAGCAGGGCGGTCAGGACGCCGAAGACCAGCGCCGCGACCCGAAGGCCGCCGATCCAGGCAACCGCGAACCCCATCGCGGCAATGGCCGCGCCCCAACCGAGGTTGAAGCGCGGACGCGACGCCGTCCTGGGAGGCAGCGACATGGTGTGGTGGCCCACCCGCAGGCAGGCCGAGGAGGAAAACTGGCAGAAACCGCGGCGGGTGTCAATCGCCGCCGCGGCGGGCCTGGGCGCGGGCGAGGCGGCTGTGACGAATGCCGTAAACGAAATAAATCAGCAGCCCGATGGCCATCCAGATGGCCAGGCGCTCCCAGGTCTGCCAGGGCAGCCCGTACATCAGCAGGAAGCAGCAGACGATGCCCGCCGACGACACAAACCAAATCAGCGGCGCCCGGAAGGGCCGGTGAATGTGGGGCCGGGTATGCCGCAGCACCAGCACCCCCGCGCAGACCAGGATGAAGGCGAAGAGAGTCCCGATGCTCACCAGCTGGCCCAGCACCCCGATGGGAAACAGTCCCGCCACCAGCGCTACTGCGATCCCGGTCATGATGGTGGTGATGTAGGGAGTGCGGAAGCGCGGATGCACTTTGGCGAACACGGACGGCAGCAGGCC
>DATEUS010000152.1:0-3399 GCA_035282985.1 Candidatus Acidiferrales bacterium | reverse complement strand
GTCGTTTGCCGTTGCTCTGGTGAGTGACCGCGGGATCGCCGCGTTGAACCGCCGCTACCGCCACAAGGCCAAGGCTACCGATGTGCTCTCCTTTCCGCTCGAGCGTCACGGGAAAGCCCGCCTGCCACCAACTCGCGGCGGGCAGGACAACGGCTGTCTGGGCGACGTGGTGATTTCGGTTGAAACGGCGCGCCGCAACTCCCGGCGCTACCGGCACAGTCCGGCGGCGGAGATCAAACTCCTTATGCTGCACGGCGTCCTCCACCTGCTGGGCTACGATCACGAGACCGACCGGGGAGAGATGAACCGCCGCGAGCACGCCCTGCGCCGGCGGCTGGGGCTGGAGTAGAGCCGCATGCTCACCATCATTCTGCACACCGTGGTCATCATGCTGCTGACCACGCTGCTCGCTGTTTTCAGCTATGTCTACCGGCTCTTCGCCGAAGACGAACACCGCGCCTCCCGCCGCGTGCGCGAGCATCTCGAGACTTTCCGGCAGGAGTTGGCGCCCCGGCTGAGGATGGAGCGCCGAAAGGCCCTGCAGACCTACGCGCTGCTGGCGCAGTTGACCCTGGTGCTGGTCGCCCTGGCCATCGGCTACGCCGCGCAGACCTTCGCCCGCAGCCTGCCACAGGCGGTTTTTGAGACCGCCTTCTTTGTCGTGCTGGAAATCCTGCTGATGTACCAGTTCGTCCCCTATGTGCTGTTGAATCGCAGCTCCGGGAGCTGGTTGGTTCCCCTGGTGCCGATCTTGCGGGTTTTTGGCTACATCGTCACGCCCATGTTGCTCCTCTACGAGTTTTCCGTGTCGCTGCTGCATCTGACGGAGGAAGAGGAGGAGCCCGAGCTGCCCGGACAGGCGATCGCCGAACTGGTGGAGGAAGCGCAGGAGCGCGGCATCTTCGAGAAAGATGACGTGGCGCTAATTGCCTCCGTCATCCAGTTTGCCGATAAGACCGCCCGCGAGGTGATGACGCCACGGCCAGACATCGCGGGGATTGCCGCCACCGCCAGCGTGGCGGAGCTGCGCCGACTGGTGCGCGAGAAACGCTTCTCGCGCGTGCCGGTGCTGGGTACGAGCCTGGACGACGTCAAGGGCGTGGTCTTTGTGCGCGACCTGCTGGAAGTTCCCGAAGCGGAAGCCGAGCAACGCCGCGTGGGAGAGCTGATGCGGCCGGTTATCTTCGTTCCCGAGACCATGCCGGTGGTGGAGCTGACCCGCCAACTCCAGCGTGAAACCCAGGAAATGGCGGTGGTGGTGGACGAATACGGCAGCGTCGCCGGGCTGCTGACGATGGAAGATTTGGCCGAAGAAATCCTCGGCGAAATCAGCGACGCCGACCAGGTGCGCCGGGCGGAAATCATCAAGGAGTCTGAGACCTCTTTCCTGGTGCGTGGCGGGGTGGAACTGGAGCGACTCCGGACGGCGCTGGGCATGCCCCTGCAGGCGCACAATGCCACCACCTTTGCCGGCGTGGTGCACGAGTGGTTCGGTCGCGTGCCCAAGCCCGGCGAGGGCGTCGAGCGTGATGGCCTGCGGGTGGAGGTGCTGGAGGCCACGCCTCGCCGAGTGGTGCGGCTGCGCGTCATCCGACCCGTTCCGGAAGCGGTGGAAGCAGCCCCGGCCCGGAAACGCCGCAAGCGCACGCCCGCTCAATGAGCTTCCGCCCCGAAAGCGGGCCGGCATTCCGGTCCGGGTTTGTCACCCTCCTGGGCCGCCCCAACACGGGGAAGTCCACCCTGTTGAACACGCTGCTGGGGGCCAAGGTGTCCATTGTCTCCCCGCGTCCCCAGACGACCCGCACCCGCCTGCAGGGCGTACTGACCCGCGAGACGGCTCAGATTGTCTTCGTCGACACCCCGGGAACCCACAAGCCGATGTCGCGGATGAACGAGCAGATGATGAAGGCGGTGCGGGTCTCGCTGGAGGGGGTGGACTTGGTGCTGGTGGTGGTGGACGCCAGCCGGCCCCTCAATCAGGAAGACGAAATGGCTGTCGACCTCGCCCGCGACTTCTCCGGTCCCGGCTTTCTGCTGCTCAACAAGATCGATCTGGTTGAGAAGCCGGCTTTGCTCCCGCTGATTGATCACTTCTCCAAACGGCACGCCTTCCAGGAATTCATTCCCGTCTCCGCCTTGCGCAAGGAAAACTGCACCTTGCTGGAACGAAAGATTATCGAGTGCTTGCCCGAGGGCCCGCCCCTTTTTCCGCCCGATACCTTGACCGATCAGCCCACGCGCTTCCTCGCCGCCGAGATTATTCGGGAAAAGGTCCTGTACCACACGCGCCAGGAGGTTCCCTATGCCACCGCGGTGGTGGTGGAGAAATTCGAGGAGCCCGAGGCGTGGTCACCGCCCCCGGGAGCCAAAGGCCGCGAGGCGCGTCCCTTAGTGCGGATCCACGCGACCATCTTGGTGGAGCAGCCCGGGCAGAAGGGCATTGTCATAGGCGCCGGGGGAGAGCGGCTGAAAAAGATTGGCGAGGCGGCGCGGCGAGAGCTGGAATTCCTGCTCGACGCCCGGGTTTACTTGGAGCTTTTCGTCAAGGAGCGCCGCGACTGGCGCCAGCAGGCCGGCGTGGAACGGCTCATCGACTGGCGACACAGCTAGATGCGTCCGCCAGCCCACACGACGCCGACGGCAACACGGTGATGAAAAACAACGCCGCCTTGTCATTCCGACCCCGTAGAGGCGAGGAATCTCGTTGTCAGTCTCTTGAGCAGTAGTCCTTAATCATGTAAATGTATTCGAACTTGTTGATGTGTCCCATGAAAAGCCTCCCTCCGTGAACAAGACAAGTTGCTGGAACGGGCTTTCATTTTGGGGAAATGAATATACCTCTAGACTGGCATTGGCCCGTTGTTCGCGACACTAAGCGAAGAGAGCGTTGGCGGCAAAGAGGTACATGCTGACGCTCGTGGAGGACGCCGTTGAGATCAGCTTCCCGCTATGTGCCACGCTATTTCGAAGCTTGTAGAGATCTTTTACCGTGTCGACCCAGTCTCGGGGCAGCCCCGGTAACGTGAAGACCTCAGATCTTTCCAGCCCCAGTTTCTCAGGCCAAACCTCGAGCTTCTCGCTGAATTTGGGCCAGGGGCTCTCCCTCTCAATGTATTCACTTTTGGCAGCTAAGTCCGGAGGAATCCTAGCGACATCGTCGAGCAACCGGGTTAATTCAATTTCGCAAGCGACCCCCAGTTCCAGGAGCGCTTTGAGTTGGTCACCCGCCACCAAGCTGACCAGCCCGTCACAGAAGATTGACTCTGATACTGGAGGTTCACACTGCCTGGCGACCTCATCGCTTAGTGTGTTCCACAGTTCACGGCTAAGTGGGCGTACGACAAGGTTTGGCCCATATGTGGCAAAGTTTCGCTGGTCTATTCGGTTTCCATACTGCGT
>DATEUS010000151.1:0-3681 GCA_035282985.1 Candidatus Acidiferrales bacterium | reverse complement strand
GGCGGGAAGCCCCTGAGGCGTTCTGACTCCTCGTCTGTCGCGCCATTGACTCAGTTTTGAAATGGATTCTATTCAAACACGAATCTCTCCAGCACGAGAATCACGGCATAGTTCAGAGGACCGACCTTCGCTCAGGCGGAGAGCAAGCGCCGGGCATAGGCAGGGGCTTTGCCCGCCTCCTCGTGCTTGAGGAAGGCGTACACATCAACCCCTTGGTCAATCCAGGCGTCAAAGCGCTGCTTCCAGGCGGCCAATTGCTTCGGCGTATAAGCCTCGCGGCGGAGGCGCACGTATGTGAAGGGGGCGGTCAGGACGTCAGGCGGAGTCTCCTTGTCGGTTTCCGCCAGGCACAGCGCGGTCTCGTGCCGGCGCAGAAGGGCGTAGGTGTCTTCGCTGTGCCAGGAAGGGTGGCGCACTTCGAGCGCGAAGCGAAAGCGGCGAGGGCGGAGCTTGAGGAACTCCTCCAAGGTCCCGAGGTCGGCGCGGAAGCTGGGCGGCAACTGCACCAGCACCGGCCCCAAGCGGTCGTCGTTCGTCAACAGGGAAGTGACCTCCAGGAAGCGAGCGAGCGTGCTTTCGCAGTTGCGAAGCTTCTGGATGTGGGTGATCTTCTGGTTGAGCTTGAGGGCGAAGCGGAAACCGGCGGGCACGGTTCCGGCCCAGTCCTCCAGCACCTTTTCGGTGGGCATGCGGTAGAAGGTATGGTTGATCTCGACGGTGGAGAACTGCCGGCTGTAGAAGCCCAGCATCTCACGCGCGGGCAGATCTTTCGAGTAGAAGCTTCCTTTCCATTCTTTGTAGCTATAGCCTGAGGTGCCGACGCGCAATTCCGCCATGCCCACTTGGCCTCCCGCCACTTCCTTCCGTATGACTCGCGGCGAACGGTGGCCATCCTCCCACAAGCCGCGGGTTCGAACAAGAGAGAGAAGCGGCGGAGTTACCTGCAGGTTGTTAAGGGTGCCAACTCTTCGGTAGAATCGCGCAAGGGTTTAGGGCGCACACTGCCCGGGGGCAGGCCGCGTGAAGCTGACAAGGATTCCGCTTCACTTTTCCACCGGCACGGTGGTCTTGTTGGCAGCCTGCCTGACCCTCAGCGGCCAGCAGCCAGGCAGCGAGCAAGCCTACTTTGCCAAGATCGCCAAGTTTCGCCAGGAACGAGACAATCGCCTCCGCTCCAGCCCGTTCTCCCCGCTGACGCTGGTGAACCGGAAGTACCTGAAGGAAACCACTCGCTTGACCCTCGGCAGCGGCCCGGAGGCTGAGTTGCAGTTGGTTGGGGAAGGGATCGAGCCGCTCCACGCGGTCGTGGAGCTAACCGCCGCCGGGTGGGTGCTGCGGTCGATGGGAGGAACAGCCATCTGGGGACTCGGCCCTTCCGCCGCCCGTCTCACCGAGTTAGCCTTGGAGGACGGCGCCGGCTTCCGCATTGGCCGTTTCAACCTCCGCTACATTGATCACGTGGCCTGGGGCCCGACGGTGGAAGTGTATGACGGCCAGCACCCGGCCCTTCGTGAGTTCAAAGGATTGGACCACTTTCCGGTGGATCCGACCTATCGCGTGGTGGGTGAGATTGTGCCTTATCCGTCCCCGCAGCGGTTGGAGCTGATCGACAGCCACGGCAACCGGCGGCCCTACTTTCTCTTCGGCCAGCTCCAGTTCGAGTTGCGAGGGACGCCGTGCCGATTGGAGCTCTACAGCACCTCCACGGCGGCGGAGGAGATCGAACGGGACGGGTTCATGCTGATGTTCACCGACGCCACCAGCGGCAAAGAAAGTTATCCGGCGGCGCGCTATCTCGACGTCGAGGGCAAGACCACCGGCAAGATTGTGGTGGACTTCAACCAGGCCTACAGTCCGCCCTGCAGCTTCAGTCCCGTGTATACCTGTCCCTTCCCGCGACCGCAGAACCGGCTGCCGGTGGCAGTGGAAGCCGGGGAGAAGTGGTACCGGAAAGCAGCGGCGGCCAGCCCCGCCGGTGACGGGGCCAGCAGCGCGGCGGAGCCCGGAGAGGCTGCGGTAGGGGCGAGCGCAGAGATGGCTGTCTATGAAGATTCAGGCGGGCTTCCCTACGCCGTGCAAGTGGGTGCGCACGAGGACGAGGCCAGTGCCCTCGCCCAGGCCAAGCAACTCACTACGCGCTACCGGTACACCGCTTTGGTGGCTCCGGTGGATGTTCGGGGAAAGACCTATTATCGCGTGCGCATCCGGGTGAGGTCGCGCGAAGAGGCGGAGGCGTTGGCGGCCCGATTGCGTGAGGAAGAACATCTCGAGACTTGGGTGGTCAAAGCCGATTGACTGGCACACCCGGTTGGGTCCCACAATCCCCAGAGTTGGCTGCCCGGCATTTATCCAAACCTACCGGGACCCCCCTCCCAGCATGCCATCCCATGTCCTTTCGCCTGTACCCCGGACAGTAGACTCGCGCAACCGCATCGAGTATCTCTAGGCCTGCAATTCACGAAGACACGTGCTGGCTCCGTGGGGAAGGGGACCTATGATCACAGAACCGCAAGAAAGACGGGCCGCTGTATCGCCGGCAGACCGGCGTCACAGCCTTCGAATTCAAGTGGTCGCGCCCGTAGTGGTAACCTGGATGGCCGCTGACGGCGGCTGCTTCCGGGAGTACGGGCACACCGTGGACGTGAGCAGAAACGGGGCGCTGCTGCGACTGCGACGGCCGCTCCCCTTCGGGCAGGTTGTCGAGCTTGCTCACGGTCGGGCGCTGTGCTGGACGGCAGCGCGTGTGGTGAGGAATGGCATAGGAGCAGCCAGCGGCGAGGTGTCTGTCGGGGTCGAGCTGGGGCTGAGCGGTAATGGCGGCGCAGCTGCCTGACCCCAACGCGGAGAGAACCCCAGAATAGGGGCAAACCAACATCTGTAGGGCAACGCAACTACTCAGGGCTTGACATCAGCCTACCGATTTCGCTAGATAGAGGGTGCGTCCGCAGCGGTAGTCGCGATCTTCTTGCCGCCTTCCCAGCTGCTAGAGAAGCTTGTCTTCCCCCTGACTTCTCGGTCGCCCCGGAGCTTTTATGGACAAGACGGCAGGCGCTTTCCTGCAAGAGAAGGGCCAGCGCTCGGGCGGGGAATTTGAAGATTCCCTGGCCATGCGCTTGATCTTTCTTCTGGCCTTTGTCGCCATTGTGATTTGGGCCTTCAATCTCGGTCTGGCACTTCGCTACAGAAATCAGCCTACGGCGGTGATGCCGACGGAGAGACCGCCGGTAGAGGCGCACGCCGCCGAGGTAACGCCGCCGACTCCCGCAACTCCTTCAACTCCTGCCAGCAAGCCGCGACACCGCTTCGCCGTGCAGGTGGGCGCCTACGAGGAGCGGGCGGAGGCCGAGCGGGTGGCGCAAGCTTTCTCTTCCCGCTATCCCTACGTGCTTGTGACCCAGCGCCAGGTCGGCGGCAAGCTCTACCACCAGGTGCGCCTACCTGTGGAAACGAGAGCGGAGGCAAACGCGCTGGCGGCCAAGCTCGAGCGCGAGTCGAAGATAAACACTTGGGTGGTGCCTCTCCCCTGAGAGGCCAGGGCGCTCCTCCTTTCCCCCACCTCACTTTCCATTGACTGCCTCTGACGAGGGAGTTAGCGTAGAGGGAGAATCACGTCCTGCTCCGCCAGGAGGTGGGCCGATGATCACAATCGAGCTTACCCGCGAAGAAGCCGAAGCGGTGTGC